>JAITHO010000100.1 GCA_031279915.1 Tannerellaceae bacterium | reverse complement strand
AAAGTACGGGCCCTGCTTTATGCGAACGCCCGTCAAGGCTATTGGCGCATGTCGAGCCACCCGATACTAAACGAAGCGATAAGTACAGAAAAGCTGCGCAAAGCCGGCTATCCGTTCCTGTTGGATTACTATAGTAGATTGACATCGTAAATAAGGAACCGCCGTATGCCGAACGGCACGTACGGTGGTGTGGGAGGACGGAGCGGGAAATAATCCCGTTCCTCCTACCCGATGAGGCAGGTCAGCGTCGTATCTTAGTTGAACAAAAAAATTTTAGAGCAGGATAGTGATACAGCTGTGCCCACCATAGCGTATTTGCCTCAACCTAGAGGCTGATTTCTCCCAAAAAAGTATATTGGAACAAACTAGGAACCTGTGTGGGCCCAAAAAAAAGTTTTGGAGCTAAACGATCTTTTTCGGGACGAAAAGTTTTTTACAATGGCTCTTTTGCTACCGGCTTGATGTATCTCCTCAGATTTGGAGAGGGCTGAGAAGGGGGAGGGAGGTTCGCTCTGATTGCAAATCGTACCGATGGGCTTAGCCGAAGATCTGATAAGGCATTTTGGGTAAGCTCTCTAATTTTTAGATGTCCCTTTAGATACGGCTGAAATATGCATATCTTCGCCTAAGTAAAATTTTTAAATCAGATATTATTATGAAGATCGTCAATCTTGGAGAATCAGGCAGTATTTTGAATCAGTTCGTTGCTGAGATGCGCGACATCGGCATCCAGAAGGATCGCATGCGCTTTCGTCGCAACATCGAGCGCATAGGCGAAATCATGGCTTATGAAATCAGTAGGGATTTTGAGTATAGCCCCCGCAGCGTAACCTCGCCGCTGGGAACGGCCGTCATGAGCTTGTCGTCTGACAGGCTAGTGATTGGTACTATCCTACGCGCCGGACTACCCTTCCATCAAGGATTTCTAAACTATTGGGACATGGCCGAGAACGCTTTTGTTTCGGCATACAGAAAGTATAAGGATCGCTTGAATTTCGACGTGCATATTGAATACATTGCTTCGCCCGACTTGGAAGGCAAAACTCTTATCCTTACCGACCCAATGCTGGCAACGGGCAGCTCCATGGAACTTGCATACAAGGCCTTGCTCACTAAAGGCGAGCCGCGCCATACTCATCTTGTTTCTATCATATCCAGCAAGCAGGCTATTGCCTACATGCGCGACAATCTGCCTGATGACCGCGCTACGATATGGACGGCTGCAATCGACAATGAGCTGAACGATCATTCGTATATCGTTCCGGGGCTCGGTGATGTGGGAGATTTAGCTTACGGAGAAAAGGAATAGGTTAGTTCCTGTTTTCGATCCTATTGAGGTAGGTTTGGATTAGCTCGGAGATGGGAGTGTGTTTTGGCTGGTCGTTTATTGCTTCGAGCGCTGTTTTGGGGTCTATTTCCGAATCGAATATTGGAAACTCGTCGGGATTCTTATCGAGATATTTGAGCATTTGTTCGAGAATCATCAGTGAGATATCTTCCATCTCGTTTTCCAGGCATGAATAAGCAAGCAGAGTGAACACTCGCATGCCTCCGCCGAGCTGTTCGGCTGTGGGCGGCAGTATCGGAAGCGCTTCGGCATTGCGATCGGTTTTGATGCAGCAGCGTGCGAAGCTTATGTTGTTGTACGGATCTTTGGTGATGCTTTTGCGTACAAGCGTTTTTAGCAACCGATATGCCTGCTCGTAGTTATCAACGCGAGTGTAGCAGTCTGACAGCAGCGAGCTGATGTGGTAATTGGCTTCGTTGTCTTCGGTGGTTAGGATGCCGCGATAGGAGTCGATTGCTTTTTCGTAGTTCTCGTTCATGTAATAGCAATATGCTTTCATGGCGATCAGTTCGTCGTCGGGATCTCCGCAAACGGCTGCGGTGTCGAATGCATCTATGGCTGCTTCGTAGGATTCGTTGAGCGAATGTAAGCGTCCGAGTACAAACCAGTCTTCATACGAGTAGGGCTCGGCGTCGAGGATTTCGTTGCATACGCGTATTGCCTCATCGTACTTGCCGTCGGTTTCCAGCGAGAAACAGTATTCGTCTTTCAGCGTAAGATTATCGGGGAACATGAGCGCGGCCTTGCGGATGAACTCTCTTTCGGTTGTTGTTGAGGCTTCGTTGTCGTTCAGCAGTACAGCCAGTAGTTCGCATATTTCTTCGGAGTTATCGCTTCCGGTAGCCATGATTGATTCAACGATGGCTCTCGCTTTGTCATGCCGATTCAGCCTGTAATAGCATTCCACTTTGATTTGGGCGGCCTCCGAATCTTTGACCGCAGCTGTTGCCTCCACGAGCTTAAGGGCTTCGCGATATTCTTTCTTGCGGATATGCTGCTTGCATTTTTTTAGTCGCAGCTCTGTGTTGCCTGGATGCAGGCGAAGGCCCAACTGCAATAGCTCGTCATAGTTGGTAAAGTCTTCGATTTGTTCGAATTTATCGAGGATGATGATTATATCGTCAACATCGAAATATGCATCGGAGCCCGTTTTGCCTGCCTCAAAGTAGCGCCGAAGCAGTTTTGAAATCGTATTTGGTTTCATAACAACAATGAGTTTTTGATGTTATTCGCTTTTGTCTTTTAGTTTGGTCCATATATCCTTGAGCGGAACGGTGCGGTTGAATATCAGCTTGTCTGCACTGCTGTCCGGATCGAGATTGAAGTATCCTATGCGTTGGAACTGGAAGTGGTCAAAGGGCTTGGATTTGCTCAGCTCGGCCTCAACGCGACAGCCCGTAAGCGTTGTTAGCGAAATAGGATTCAGATGCTCCAGTAGATCCTCGTCCGACGCCGGATCTTCAATGGAGAACAGTCGATCGTATAGCCTCACTTCGGCCGGTAGGCTGTGGGCTACGGAAACCCAATGCATGGTCGACTTCGTCTTGCGCTTGCTTTCCGGCATCCCACTCAGGGTTTGGGGATCATATTCGGCATAGATTTCCTCGACCTTGCCGTCGGCATCTTTGCTGCATCCTGTGCATTTGATGATGTAGGCGTTCATGAGACGCACTTCGCGGCCTAGCGTCATGCGGTAGAATTTCTCGGGAGCGTCTTCCATGAAGTCGTCGCGCTCTATGTAGAGCTCGCGTTCGAAGGCTATCTGATGCGAGCCGGCTGCGGGATCTGCGGGATTGTTTTGCACTTCCATCATCTCCGTCTTTCCTTCGGGATAATTGGTGATGATGAGCTTGACCGGGTCTAATACTGCAAATACTCTCGGGGCAACGCGGTTGAGGTCTTCGCGAACGGTATGCTCCAGCAGCGACATGTCAACCACGCCCTCCACCTTCGTATATCCAATCTTATCGATAAAGTTGCGAATTGAGGCCGGAGTATATCCCCTGCGCCGGCATCCGCAGAGCGTTGGCATACGCGGATCGTCCCATCCGCTCACCAGGCCCGACTGCACTAAGGCGCGCAGCTTGGTTTTGCTCATCACGGTATACGACAGGTTCAGCCTGTTAAACTCCGTTTGCCGCGGGCGATAGTCGTCGGTTTGCAGCAGATTTATATAATAGTTGTAAGTGGGGCGATGCACTTCAAATTCGAGAGTGCAGAGCGAGTGAGTAACGCCCTCAAAGTAATCGCTCTGCCCGTGAGCAAAGTCATACATCGGATAAACATTCCAGGTTGAGCCCGTGCGATGGTGCGGATGAGCTTTGATGATGCGATATATAATCGGGTCGCGGAAGTGCATGTTGGGCGAGGCCATGTCGATGCGCGCTCTGAGCGTCATGCTGCCATCCTCAAACTCGCCGGCTTGCATTCTGCGGAACAGATCGAGGCTCTCTTCCACGGGCCTATTACGGTAAGGACTGTCAATGCCGGGCTGCGTGGGAGTTCCCTTTTGCTGTTTTATCACCTCCGACGACTGCTCGTCAACGTAGGCCTTGCCCTGCTCGATAAGCCGAACGGCAAAGTCAAAAAGCTGCTGAAAATAGTCGGATGCATAATACACGGCGTTCCACTTAAATCCCAGCCATTGTATATCCTCCATAATAGCATCAACGTATTCAACGTCCTCCTTAACAGGATTAGTATCGTCGAAGCGGAGATTGCACAGCCCGCCGTATTGCTCGGCCATTCCGAAGTCGAGGCAGATGGCCTTAGCGTGACCTATATGCAAATAACCATTGGGTTCGGGCGGGAATCGTGTCTGTACTCGGCAATTATTTTTGCCTTCAGCCAAATCTTTCTCAATCATTTCTTCGATGAAATGAAGGTTTCGCTTTGCTTTGTTATCACTGGTTTTATGTTCGCTCATATCCTCTCGCTTATTGATTTACGTTACTCGCCAAACTTAAAATTATCGCTCATCTCGAAGTGTTCAACCTTTCCCGCCTTGCCGTTGTATCTCCAAAGTTCAATAGGCTCGGAGGTATCCGTTTGCGGAAAATAACGCTTGCGGATGAGGTATTGCGACTTGATGCCCGTTTTGCTATCAACGCCGTTCTCCACCACGTAAAATATCTCCTCCTTTATATATTTAATATCAAGCACGTCAACCACCCTTGCGCTGTCCTTCACAAAAAAGGCCGCTTTGTCGGGCAACTGCATTGTGTCGTGCTTCAATATATATATAATGTAGTCGAGCCCATCGGTACGCGGGTCAGCGCCTCTGATTCTGTATTTATATTCCATACCGATGTCCTCATACGTTTTGCCAGCCCAGGGATGAGGAGAACTGCTGTTGCAAGCTATTGTCAGTAATAAAGCTGTTAAAGATAAGATAGCATAATAAATTGTATTCCTTCTCATAGATTTGTGTTTTTATTTTTTCTGGCAAATATAGGGATATTCTCCTTACTCCCACCACTTGTTGAAAAATAAGCTTCATTACCCAGCCGACATAAACAATACCGCAGCCGCATTGATGACTTAAGAATGAATCGCAGCCGTCGCCTCACGTTTGATAGCAGAAAGATTATGACACAGCAACTAAAAATCATTGCAAAGAGGCTTTAGCAATAACTTAGCAGCAAATCTCTTTTTGCTCAATCCAAGCCAACCCAGCCTTGCCCCCAATTACTCCCCAACAACACAAAATCAGAGTTGCGGAGAGCTCGTTTTTCGGAGATCGAGCCAAAAACAACTCTGGGAGAGTCCGTTTTTCCGGAATCGAAGCAAAAACAACTCTGGGAAAGGCCCGTTTTTCGGAGATCGAAGCAAAAACAACTCTGGAAAACTAAGTTTTTTGGGAATCGAGCCTTTCCCAACATTGTTTTTTGCTCAATTCTCGAAAAACGAGCTGTCCCAGAGTTGTTTTTGCCTCACTCTCCGAAAAACGAGCCGTCCCAGAGTTGTTTTTCCTTCAATCTCCGGAAAACGAGCCATCCCAGTGTTGCTTTTGCCTCACTCTCCTAAAAACGAGCCGTCCCAGAGTTGTTTTTACTTCGATTTCCGAAAAACGGCCCCAGCAAATTAAGGTAATTCCGCCTGCCCAAATAGGTCATTCCCGCGAAGGCGGGAATCTCCGATCGAAAAAAGGGGACGATTGTATTTGTATCATATAAAAACACATACAATCGTCCCCTTTTTCGATCGGAGATTCCCGCCTTCGCGGGAATGACCTATTTGGGCAGGCGGAATTACCT
>JAITHO010000081.1 GCA_031279915.1 Tannerellaceae bacterium | reverse complement strand
GCTCCGGCGGCTCCGCATCCAACCAGGAGCATGAGGTTCTTCTGATCCAAACGGAAAAGCCGTCCGAGGTTGGATCCCATTGCAGCTCCGGTGAGGACAATCGGAGCCTCCGCGCCCACGGATCCTCCCAGCCCGATCGTGAGCGAGCTGGCAACGAGGGAGCTCCACATATTGTGGGGCTTGATGCGGCTCTTCCGCTGCGATATGGCGTGAAGTATTTTGGTAACGCCATGGCTTATATCGTCGCGCACTATGAAGCGAACGAACAATCCCGCCAACAGGATTCCCAGAACCGGATAGAGGAGATAGAGATAGTTGGCTCCAACGACGTCCATGTTGCGCGTCAGAAGCGATTGCACGATATGGATCATCTGCTTGAGAGCAATTGCAGCCGCCGCCGAACATATTCCAACCAAAAAACTTACGAACAATACGAAGTTCTTCTCTTGTACATGCTCTTCGCGCCAGCGCAGAAATCGGTAGAAGTATGACATAGTTAAATGAAGATTGAGTGAATAAAACTTGGTATGTGCCTTGCCTTCATACGCCTTTGCCGGTGAAAACTGTGCGCAGCGTGTAGGCAAGTATGGTGAGATCGAAGGCGAGCGACATGTTCTCGTAGTACAGCATGTCGTACTCAAGGCGTTCGAGCATCTGATCAACGTTGCTGGCATATCCGTACTTGACCATGCCGAGCGAGGTTATTCCGGGCCGAACGTTATGGAGGAGGTAGTACCATGGAGCTCGCTCGACGATCTGGTCGATGAAGAACTTGCGCTCCGGACGGGGGCCCACCAGCGACATATCTCCGCGAATCACGTTCCAGAATTGAGGTAACTCGTCGAGACGGTACTTGCGCATGAGCCGTCCGAAGGGCGTCACACGGGCATCATTGTCGGAGGCAAGCAGAGGGCCATTCTCTTCGGCGTCAACGAACATAGTTCGGAACTTATACATCATGAATGGCTTTCCGCGATAGCCCGTGCGCTCCTGACGGAATATCATCGGCCCCGGAGAATCCCTCCTCACCCTATACATTATATATATATATAATGGAAGGAGAAGAACCATGGCCAGCGACGCTACTATTTTATCCATCCAGAGCTTAATGTTCTTGCCGGCCTCGGAGAAGTTATTGTCGGTGACGTCAACCAAGGGCAAACCTCGGATGTTAGTCAATCGAGCGCGCGAAAGAGGTCCGCCAGGTTTGCTCGCAACAATCTTGAGCGGGCACTTGCATTCGTAGAGAGAGTACAGCAGAGACGGAAGGCGGTCGTAGTCGGTAGAGTCTGCAGCCACGATAATCTCATCGATCTGCTCGCCAGACAAGATGGAGCTCAAACGGCTGTCGATCTCATCTTCGCCGAGGCAGGCCTGCACCCGGTAGCCTGTTGCGGAGAGGCGACGGCATATACCCTCAACCGTTTCGCCACCTCCGATGATAAGCGTGCGCACTACCCACTCCCCCCGACGAACCCTACGCCTACCACCAGCCGTAACCACCGCCCGGAAAGCATACGCGAGACAAAACTGCATCCCAAACAGAAAGAAGAAAAACCGATAGTACACCTCAAAGGAGTGCGGTATATCGTTCAAAACGATGAGGAAGAAGAGTACGACCGACCCTAAGGACACCGACAGCAGCGTCGTGAAAAAATCCTCCATCCCCGACTTGCCGAAAACCCGATTATAATAGCCCGAAAAGTAGTATAACCCCATCCAAAAGAAAGGAATGCAAAGCTGCACCTCCCACACCACCCTATAAGTCATATAATCCGAAAGCTGCCCGAAGCCAAGGTAAAAAGCCAGCTCGTAGTACCGCAGCACGTTGAAGAGCATCCAAGCTAAAGAGGCCGATAGAAAATCGGCGCCGAAATACTTCAACCTTTGCCGACGGCTGTCGCTCATCGTACAAACTCTATATACCTGCCGTCGGCGCTAATCCGAACAACCGAGGATGGCAGCATCGGATACAGCATGGGAGGCGATAAGCGACGATATTCGAAGGCATAATCCACACCCGACAAAATCTCCTGCGATATTTCATTGAACAACTGCGGAGCCGGCTGACCGCTTACATTGGCCGACGTACCCACTATGGGCTTGCCAAACGTTAGGCAGAGTTGCTTCACAAACGGATCCTTCGTCAAACGAATGCCAATACTTCCGTTCGAAGCCAGCAGATTGCGCGCAAGATGACGCGCGCGAGGATAAACGATGGTTAGCGGAGTGCTAAACGATTCCATGAAGCGCAAAACTTCGTCAGACGGCATGCCCACATACTCGCATAACTGCTCCAGGCTGCCAACGATGGCTAATAACGGACTGCGATCGTTCCTCCTCTTAATAGCAAAGATGCGCTCCACGGCTGCCTCGCTCGTAGCATCGCAGCCTAAACCCCAAATCGTATCGGAGGGGAACAGGATCAAACCGCCTTCATGCATAATGTTGCATGCTGTGTTAATTTCTTCTGTCATTTTCATATCTATATATCAATTTTTAACCGAAAGCAAAGATAAAAGAATTAAGGTATGGCGGAAAAGCTAGTCACAAAACTTTTTTCTCAGTCATGACACCATATCGTTGTTCACAAAAAAAGCTGCCGAACACAAACACAGCCTGTCGCTGTCCCCATCCAGATTTTTCGGAGCCACTTCACAGTGTGTTTGAGGCGAAAATGGGCGATTTTGGGGCAAAGACGGGCTGTGCCTGGTTCCAAACCGTTTATTCGGCATAATAACGCTATGGTGTTGTGCCGAATCTGTTTTTGGGAGATTACCGCTATGGTGTTAAGAGGTTCAGGGGGGATGGAGGGAGGGGAGATACCTATTGCGCAATGGCCATTCCGGCGGCGAGGATGGTATACAGCAACAGATTGCGGGAGGTTTGGGCCAGAAGAGGAATGAGATCCTTGCCGCTGAGCTTGCATAGCTTTCGCCAGCTATGCATCTGCACCGCTCCTACTATTATATATGGCAAAATGAAGTAGAGCGATGACGAAAGAAGCATGGGCAAAAGGAGGAACATGGCCGCAAGGTTGTTGAAGAGGTAGAACAGCCGTCCGAAGCGCTGACCGAAGATCACTATCGTGGTGCGCTTGCCGGATTGGAAGTCTTCATCGTAGTCGCGGCAGTTATTCACAACGAGGATATTGACCGACAGGAGGCCGATGGCCGTGCCCAGAAACAGAGCTGTCGTACCGAACCTCATCGCCTGCACATAATAAGTGAAGCATACGGGAACGATGCCATAGAATACCAGAACGCAAAGATCGCCGAGCCCGTTGCGCGACAATGGCCACGGCCCAGCCGAATAGGCGAACACGGCTGCGATGATGGCTACTCCGAGCAGTATCAGCCTGAGATCTGACAGGGCCACAAGCCATAGCCCGCAAAGGCAGGAGATCAGGATCGTAATGATCGTTGCCCGAAGCATGGCTCGGGGAGTGATCCATCCGCTTGCTACGGCTCGCGGAGGGCCCAGACGGGCCGACGTGTCGGATCCTTTACGGTAATCGAAATAATCGTTGCCAAAGTTGCTTGCGATCTGGGCCGACATCGCTATCAGCAGGCAAAGGATGGCCGGCAGCGGTCGGAAACAATTATCGCGCAGTGCAAGCGCAGAGCCTATCAGCGTCGGACTGATCGAGGCAGGCAGGGTAAATGGGCGGGATGCCCCCAGCCAATAGTATAAACGTCTATTCATATCTCTGTTAATTTGCCCAAATGTACGGGGGCTATTGCTTGCATCCAAATTCTTTTTCACTACTTTTATGCCGTTCAATTATCACTTAAAATCTCTATTCAAATGGAAAATAACATGTTTTCGCTCAGTATTGAGCAACTTAAAGAGATTGCAGAGACTCTGCAACGACGGGTGGAAGAGGGCCTGAGTACCGAAAATCAGGAAGTACAATGCATTCCCACCTTCATCAATCCTAAAACAGAAAACGTCGACGGCCAAGCTTTCGTCCTTGATCTTGGAGGCACCAACTATCGCGTGGCTTCCGTAGATTTTAAAGACGGAGAGCCTACCATACGGCCTGAAAATGGGTTCAAGAAAGATCTGTCGATGATGAAAAGCCCTGGATTTACCGAGGAACAACTCTACCAGGAGCAAGCCAACCTCATCAAGGAGGTCAAGCGACAGGGAGAGATTCCCATCGGCTACTGCTTTTCTTACCCCGCAGAATCGCTGAAAGGCGGTGATGCCAAACTTCTCAGATGGACTAAAGGAGTGAACATACCCGGCATGGGAGGAAAGCCCATCGGAAAACCTTTGCTTGAGTACCTGAACAAGATTACTTCCCCTAAGTTCAGCAGCATTAAGGTTGTGAACGACACCGTTGCAAGCCTCTTCGCCGGACTGACAAGCAGCGACTATGATGCATACATCGGACTGATCGTAGGAACGGGCACTAACATGGCGACCTTCATCCCAGGCGAAAATATAGGCAAGATAAAGGACCTTGGCATCACCGGATTGCTGCCGGTTAACCTCGAGTCTGGCAACTTCAAGCCGCCGTTCCTGACGCATGTGGACAACATCGTGGATGCTCTGTCGGACAAGATGGGGACGCAACGATTCGAGAAGGCCGTATCCGGCATGTATCTCGGAGAGCTCCTCAAGGCCGTATTCCCAGCCGACGACTTTGAGAAGGACTTCGACGCACAGAAGCTCACCACCATGATGAGCTATCCGGATGTATACAAGGAGGAGTACGTGCAGGTGGCAAGGCAGATATACGCACGATCGGCCAAGCTCGTTGCCGCATCGCTTGCAGGGCTCGTACTCGTGCTGCTTGATCACATACCATCGGTGAAGCGCATACGGCTCATAGCCGAAGGAAGCCTCTTCTGGAGCGAGGATCGCAAGGGACTTAACTATAAAGCCATCGTCGCTATCACGCTGAGAGAACTCCTCGACTGCATGAGCTGCAAAAATGTTGTTGTCGATATAGATAAGATGGACAATGCAAACCTCATAGGTTCGGCCATTGCCGCACTATCGTAACATTGCTCGGTCCATCATGTGTTGACCAGGAGGCTGCTTTTAAGTTTGGGGCAGCCTCCTTTATTAATATCGCTACGGCTTCGATGCCGATCTCCCCAAATTTTCCTTATACCATATTATAATGATTAGAACCATACTCAAAAAGTTACGTATCCCCCCCACCCTTGCCATCTTATTCATGGCTTTATGGGCTGTTGCACTTGCTCTTGCTACTGTTATCGAAAAATTTGCGGGGACGGAGATGGCTATGAAGCTCATCTACCTCAATCCTGTTTTCTTCCTGCTGCTGATTGCTATTATTGCCGGATTTATCAGCTATCTGCTGCTGGCTAATGGGATTCGGAGGATGAGTATCGGAGGGCTCATCGTTCACTTCGCTTTCATTATCATTCTGGCTGGGGCGAGCCTTACGCTATGCTTCGGACAGGAGGGACAATTGCATCTGAGGGAGGGCGAGCGCAGCAACCTCATCAGCATAAATTCGTCTGGCGGAATGAGGAGCATGCGGCTTCCCTTTGAGGTGGAGCTACGGCAATTCAAGCTCGTTAGATACCCGGGCTCACAGCGTCCGTCGTCGTTCGAGAGCGATGTCATCGTGCATGTCGACGGACGGAGCTTCCCCGCCAAAATATTCATGAACCATGTTCTCGACCTGAAGGGATGGAGGCTATACCAGGCATCGTTCGACAGCGACGAACAGGGAACAATACTATCCGCCAGCCGCGATGTAATCGGACGAACCGTCACTTATGCCGGCTATCTCGCGCTGCTTATCGGTTTCATAATCTTCATTGCTGGGCCGAGGTCGAGATTTTCGCGGCTGCGGAAGATGCTCAAAGAATACAGAGCGCCCAAAGTTTTGGCCGTAATAATTCTGCTCGGAGCGGCCTCGCTGATTCGGGCTGCCGACGCCCACGTCATCCCTCCCAATACCGTCGACAAGGAGGCCGCAACCCGCTTCGGAGCTCTGCCCATGCAGTTTGCCGACGGACGGATCATGCCCGTCAATACCTTCGCTACCGACCTTCTGCGCAAGATCTACAAGGCGAAGAGCATCGCCAATTATACGCCGAACGAATTTCTGCTCAGCGTTATGGCCGCTCCGGAACGATGGATGCACGCACCTCTATTTGCGGTCAAGAACAGAGCTCTGCGGGATAAATATGGGCTTGAGCGGCGATCGGCTTTTGCCGACTGCTTCGATGCGAACGGATCTTATCTCCTCCAGCAAGAGGTGGACGATGCCCTGCGGCTGCCTATCGCCCGCCGAAATGGCTTCCACAAAGATCTGCTGCGGCTCGACGAGCAACTCAACCTCCTCTACGCAATCTTCGACCATGAGTACATCCGCATTTATCCCCTGCCCAAAGATTCGGCACAGCGATGGCTCGAACCAAACAAGGCGTATCTGCTTGAGCACGACGACGCCGTCAGCCTCACCCGCTGCTTCCTCAACGCGCTCAAGGGATCCACCTCCGGAATCGCCGCCGACGCTCATACGGCCATTGCCGCCATCGACAGTATACAAATGTTTCAAGCCGCCAACTCCACCTTCCCGATTGATTTCAAGAAGATCAATCTCGAGCTGCGTTACAACCGCATGGATCTGTTCAGCCTCTGCCGCATCCTGTACCTGAGCCTCGGAGCGCTGATGCTGGTCACGGCCTTCGCTGGGCTCATCCGGCAGAAACGCTGGCTGAAATGGACGGCCCGAGGCCTGGGCATAGCAATTTTGATTGTGTTCCACCTTCAGATGGTTGGCATGTCGATGAGATGGCATATCGGTGGATTCGCTCCATGGAGCAATGCCTACGAAACGATGGTGTACGTTGCGTGGGCGAGCGTGTGCGGCGGACTTTTGTTTGCCCGACGGAGCCCTACGGCCTTGGCTCTCGCAACTTTGTTTGCCGGAATAATGCTCTTTGTTTCCTCCATCAGCGGCATGGATCCGCAGATTGGGGTGCTGGTTCCGGTGCTGAAATCGCCCTGGCTCATGTTTCACGTTGCAGTTATCGTTGCTGCCTACGGATTTTTCGGCGTATGCGCCATGCTTGGCGTCTATAATTTGGTATTGCTCCGGCTCGGCTCCAGGCTTGGCATCTCAGCCGATCGCCCGGCCGAGCTCACGGTCATCAACGAGCTGTCGATGTGGATTGGCCTCGCCCTCATGACCGTCGGCACCTTCCTCGGAGCCGTTTGGGCCAACGAGTCGTGGGGTCGATATTGGGGATGGGATCCGAAGGAAACGTGGGCCCTGATCAGCATTCTCGCCTACGCTATTGTGCTGCATCTGCGCCTGTTTCGGCGCATAGATGATAACATTAGGATCTTTAATGCCGCTGCGGTGATTGCGTTCGCGGTTATTCTTATGACGTATTTTGGGGTGAACTATCTCCTGGCTGGGATGCATTCTTATGGGGGATAGGCTTAGCCGCAGCCGGATGCGCTATGGGGGGAATCGACACGGTGGATTCTCCCTTTTTTTCGGCCGGAGCGGGAAGGTTGGCTGGCGATGATGCCGCCAATGTCTTCGGCTCAACATGCTCTGTTGCGGCCTTCTCCTCCTTCTTGCGAGGGTGCTTGCGGCGGTGAGCAACGTTCCGCTCAAGCTGCATAATCAAGCTATTGGTGAAAGATGCGATCCGCTCAAGCCGGGCCTTCTGCGTCGGGTCCTGCACGCTCAGCTCGTTAACCAGGTAGAAGGCATTCACCGCCTTGATGAAATCAATAATTATGCGGTCGGCCTCCTTGCGAACATCTAAACGACGGCCCAAACCTTTAACATCCTCCAAGGCCGTAAGCCGCTGACTGTAAAGATCGTCTAAAGCGCTATTGGATGCTTCGAGGCTCCCCATCAAATCGCGGAAGCCGGGAATGAGGTCGATCGACACTGAATTGATCGATTTGTTCAGTTCCGAAAGCAAGTTCTGAATATAAGTAGTCTCGCCGAACAGATTATTCTTATCGCTTTGGTCGTAAGGATGCATAACGAAGCGAAGATCATCGGCAGCCTTGGCCACCACAGGGTTCTCGCTCCGGGTATAGAACTTGAGGCGATGCCGCATTTCGCGGAAAGTCATGTCGCGACGCTTGTCGAATCTGCGAATATTTTGCGTTTCAACCGACTCCTTCGACACGCTAAAAAGCATATCCTCGCGATGTACGATCGCCTCGAACTTAGTCCACAACGGCATCAACGCCGGAATCATCGCCACGTCGGCGCCTATACCCTCAAGCAGCGCTCGCCCCCACCCCAAGTGCTCGCCATCGTGCAAAGTTCGCAGAAACGCTGCAATCAACTGGTTTATCAGCATAAAATTTCTTTTTAGTATGAATACATATTAATAATCCTCCGCAAAGATAATATAATTTCAATACACCTAATGTTTTCACTCAAATAATCCTTTTCAAACCAATACGCACCATGTTTTATCATAACAAACATATATTCGCATCAATACATGAGATGTATTATCTATCAAAATATATTGCAGAAACAATACACTATATGTTTTATCTGCAAAAATATATATTCAAAGTAAAACATGATATGTATTATCTCCAAAATAATATTTTGAAACAAATACATCCAATGTATCAAGTAAAATACATTTTGCAAGAGTAATACATGTCATGTATTGAAGAAAATATATTTTTCAGAGATAAAACATACCATGTATTAAGATGCGACAATACAAAAGGGAAAACACGCATGGTGTGTTAAAAGGTAATTCAGCCCACCCAAGCAGGTCATTCCCGCGAAGGCGGGAATCTCCGATCGCTAGATGGGACGATTGTACATGTTGTTTTATATGATACAACTACAATCGTAACCTTTTCCGATCGTAGATTCCCGCCTTCGCGGGAATGACCTGCTTGGGCAGGCTGAATTACCTTTGCCCCACCCTCAATCTGATGCATGTATATGCCGAATCAGGATGCGATAACTCAAAACGGAAGCCCGCATGGCCCCATCACGGCATCCCCCAAAAATCGCAGAGGGGGCAATATCCATATTACAAGGCCGTTTAATCTACAATTAATCACCCTCATATACATTATATATATGCTACTAAAACAACTGAGGAAATGTGCATCGCTGCGCATCGTAAATTTTATAGGGCTGGCCACGGTTATGGCAGGATTGGCGCTCTCGTTTTCGTATATTAAGAAGGAGATGAGCTACGATCGTTATCACCAAAATGCCGATCGCATCGCTCGGCTGTCGTTTCGTTACGAAAATGAGGAGCTCGACGGGCGCATCGTGGGGCTGCCTCGGAACAGTCCGGTTTTTGAGGAATGCGGGTCGCTGGAGGAAGTGGCGCTGATGCGGCTGATAAACACGGCGCTGATGGTGTGTGGAGAGAAATCGAAAGTTATCAACAATATGATGCGGGTGACGCCTGGCTTTTTCCGGATCTTCGATTTGAAGTGGAGGGAAGGCGGCGAGGATGCGGCGGCGGATCGCGATGGACGAGTTGCCCTGAGCGCAAGCCTGGCACGGGAGTTATTTGGCGAGGAACCGGCCCTGGGGCGGGAGCTCAAGATGTCGAGCAGGCAGTTTGAGGAACAGACTTTTTTTGTGAGCGGGGTATACGACGATATGCCGTCGGCCTCGCACTTTCATACCGATTTGATCGCGTATCGGGCCGATAATGATGCGGAGGGATACTCGTACGCCTACGTTCTCCTCCGCCCGGGAGTGAGCATGGAGGATGCAAGCGCCGAACTCAGCGCTGCTGCCGGACGCTTCTTCGCCGAGGCTCCGCGAAAGCCTCAGCCGGAACTGATGCCTCTAACCGACATCCATCTTCACAGCCGCGCGCTCAGGGAGCTCGAACCCAACGGCAACATCAGCTACATCTATATCATGGGAGGCGCCAACGCCCTGTTGCTTCTCATCGTCATGTTCAATTTATGGCTCAACGCAGGCTTGATCTTCGCCCGCAATCGCAAGTTCTACCGCCTACTTCGCTTGAACGGAGCCTCAACTCAGGATGTGATCGGCCTCGAGGCTCGGCTGGCCGCACTGCTTGCTGCCGGCTCCGTCGTGGCTGGAGCCTGCCTTGCCATAGTTTCGGCGGCCTCGCTCGGCATAGATATTGGCATCATCAGCGCGATGGAATGGGGAATTATGTGCGCGGGAATGTTCGGCGCAATCGTTGGAGTATCGCTATGGCCCATCCCCGGAGCCATGGCCTCAACTTTATTCCTCAACAATAACGATGCTAACGAGGGATTTTCTCTGGCAAAGGTGAAATACATGCTGATCGCCCAGTACGCAATGGTGATGTTCATCGTCATACTCAGCTTTGGCATCAGCCGGCAAATTCAGACTATCCGCCGCCTGCAAGTTGGAGGCAACACGCCCGGCCTGCTCGTAATGAAGGAACAAGCGGCCATCATCCAGGAAAAATATGATCTGCTGCGAGCCGAATTGCTGCGGCATCCGGAGATCGAGGCCGTCACCGCCGCCATGCAGCTTCCCGGATCGGCCATCCGCGACGCCCTGAACTTTAAGCGACCAGAGCAAGCCGACGCGGAGGCAATAATGCTGCCGATAATGGTTGTTGGCGACGATTTCATGCCATTCTTCCGCATCGATCCCGTCGCCGGA
>JAITHO010000121.1 GCA_031279915.1 Tannerellaceae bacterium | reverse complement strand
ACTGAATGTTAACTCCAATGTTATAGGATTTAAGTTGAGGAGGATGGATATGCCTTTTGGTGTTTGAAGCTCCTCCGTCAAATCCTGCACCGCTTACCGGCACATCTTCCGGATCCAATCCCCAATTGCTCATAAAGGAAGAAAATGTCAGGAGATTGTTGCCGTCAAAGAAGAATCGTACTCTGTTTATGCGTATTCGCTTAGTTATGCTCTCAGGCAAGGAATAGCCAACAATGAGCGATCTCAGTCGCAGGAAGCTGGCGTCCCACACAAAGGCCGACGAATATCCACGTTCCATCAGGTTATTACTTTCTCGAAACAACGGACGCCCAAAATGAACGTTAGTGTCTCCTTCCTTTTTCCAATAATTATTTAGAACAAATGTTGAGACCGGCGCATTATTGTATGCCCCTCCTTCGCCCAAATATCCGGCAAGATAAGTTTCCGCTTTGGCAACTCCATTCCAGAGCATTGTCAGATCAAAGCCTTTCCATGCAGCTGACAAGCGCAGGTTGTATGTATATTCCGGGGTTCTGGATCCTAAATACTGAGCATCGTTGTCCCAATCAATCTTGCCATCTTTATTTACGTCTTCATAGATGTAATCTCCCGGAGCCACCTGGCTGGCGTATGCATCTATCTTGGGTACGGCGGCGGCTTCGGCTTCAGTCTGAATAATGCCTATTACCTTGTAGCCGCGTATGGCGAATAACGGACTGCCTTCCCAGCGGTAATACATATCATTAATCTGCGTTATGCCAAGTCCGGCATAATCCACAAGCTTGTTCTTTACATGAGCAATGGCAAAGCTTCCCGAATAAGAGAAATCGCCGATTGCATCACGCCAGCTAATATCCAGCTCCCATCCTTTGTTCTCCACCTTCCCTGCATTCGTTTTCGCCGGATTCAGACCGATTATCTTAGGTATAGCAAGATCCAGCAAGACGTCGTTCGTTACTTTAGTGAAGTAATCGAAGGTTAGATTCAGTTTGTTCGCAATGAAAGCAACATCTAATCCATAATTATTCTGTATCACTTTCTCCCAAGACAGTTCACTGGAGGCAAGATTGGTTTGACGTACTGTATTTACGGCGTATTCTCCATTTGGCCCGCTAGCAAAATCATAATATTGGCCGACCGTCAACTGTGGGATGTACGAATAATTTCCTATACCATCATGGCTTCCGGTCTGTCCGTATGAATACCGTATTTTTAAGTTAGGGATCAGAGTTTGCAGGCTTTCCCATATTTTTTCATTGGATATTCGCCAGCCAACGGATACTCCAGGGAATTGGCTGTATCTGTTTCCTTTGGGAAAACGGGAGGAGCCGTCTGATCTCATGCTTCCTTCTGCATAATATCTGTCGGCGTAATTGTAGGCAATCCGCCCAAAGTAAGATCTCAGTCCCCATTCATTTAGGCTATTGCTCAGCGTGAAATTTTCCTGTGAGCCGGAACCGATATTGCGTATTTCATTGTTAAAGAAATCCTGTCCGTACATCTCGTTTTGCTCATTACTGAATTCTTCGGTTGAATAGCCGGCCAATAGATTTAGATTGTGATTCCCGAAACTCTTTACATACGTTATCAATCCATTCAGTGTTGCACGAGAGGTATGTTGATTATTATAGGTCAGTGAATTCGTGACGTATTCCTGAAAGTCCAGCTTCCACTTGGGAACGTTTTTATCTTCCTTTTGCCAGGTTTTTTGATAGGCATAACTGCCGCTTATTTTCAGGCCTTCCATCGGTTCCCAATCCAGCCCGATGTCAACAGCTCCGAAATCAGCATTGGTTCTATGCAATCCGGTATAATTCAGATCTGTCAATAGCATTGCGTTGCGTCGTCGGGCGGCATTGGGGATGTAGTTGCCTTCTTCGTCATAGAAAGGAGCTCCTCCTAATCCCCATTTAGCAGTAGGATTATGTATGCCTTGCACAATCTCATATTCGGCATGCCCCGATGCTTGCCGCTGGCGTATGGAGTGTTCGTAATATAAGTTGGCATAGCCTGTAAGATTCTTAGAGAAGTTAAAATCCGTATTGCTTCTCAATCCTATTCTTTCATAAGTTCGCTTTCTTATCAAGCCTTCCTGATTTGAGTACGAGATGTTGAATAAGGAACGGGCAAAATCTCCGCCTCCATTCACTGTCAGCGAATGTTTTGTTTGAGGAACATTGGGTCGGTACAGATCTTCCATATCATAAGATGCGGCTCTGTGATTAACAGGATCTGTTTTCATGTTCTTCAGATAATCCTGTATCTCTTCCTGAGTATATGTTGGGAGCGTGCTGGTGGGGTTGCGTTGCTTTTCGAAGTATGCTAAATCATTTCGATAGTTGAGAAACTGCTCCGTATCCATAAACTGCGGCAAAGCCGTTGCACTTTGCCATCCAATTGAGCCTTCGTAATTAACTTTCAGCCGTCCTTTCTCACCCTTTTTTGTTATTATCAAGATAATTCCATTAGCGCCTCTCGAACCATAAATTGCCGTTGATGCGGCGTCTTTCAAGACAGAGACACTTGCGATTGTATTCGCGTCCAATCCATTCAGGCTTGGGTGCACTTGTCCGTCGACCAGGATTAAGGGAGCGCTGCCGTTGGGAGAAGATATTCCTCGGATTTGCATTTGCATGTTGAAGCTGCCCGGATCGCCTCCGTTATCCAAGATCGTAAGGCCGGGCACCATTCCCTGTAATGATTTGCGCAAATCGGAACTGCTTTGGCTTGAGAGCTCATCTCCGTTCAGAGAGGCAACAGCCGTTGTTAAAGAGCTTTTCTTTCTGGTTCCGTATCCTACCACAACAACCTCTTCTAAAGCTTGCGAATCTTCTTTCAATGCAATTGAGAAGTTGGTTTGGTTTCTTACTGACAAGGTTTGGGCATTGTATCCTATATACGATATCTGCAAGCTTGCATTCTCCGGAACAGATAAGGAAAAGCGACCGTCTGTGTCGGTAATCGCTCCGTTTGTAGTGCCCTTCTCAACTACATTGGCGCCTATAACGGGCTCGCCGTTGAGATCCGTAACGGTTCCTGTTATCCTTTTGTATGCAACCGTTGCTTGTGCTGTACGTGGGATGAGGGCTATTTGCCGGTTTGTTATGGTAAACGTTAGATCGGTATCCTTTAATAGCATCCGCACTAACTCTTCGATTGATGCGTTTTGTGCGTTCACTGTGGTACGTTGCTGAAGATTTGTTTTGTTGGCATCATAAAAGAACGTATAATTCCCATAGTCTTCTATCTTTTGAATAGCCTCGGATAAGGTAATATTCGAGAAGCTAATTGTTATACGTTCTGCGAGATTCTCCTGTGCATATATATAAGGAGATAATGATAGGAATAAAATAAGAAAGGAATATTTGAGGAGCTTGCGTCCTTTCCTGTATGTATTTGTATTGTTCATGATTCATATAAATATAAAGTTGACATTGATGGGGTCGTATTAAATTCCATTATGGTCATCCGGCTGCTGACCGGATAAGCGCTTCTGCACGGTATCTTTTCTATTCCATAGGCAATTGAATTTAAAGTTTAGGGAACTTCTTATTTATTCTCACTCTCCGGTTTCGCTCAAACGAATATTCTATAGGATTAATACTCGACATAATCTGCAGCACCATTTCAAGCGGTTCATCTGTAATAGTGAAAGTATACACCTGCGTATCGGCAATGGAAGAGTCCAGCTCTATGCTGACATGATACCAACGCTCCAGATATTGGCATATAAATCTCAGAGATATAGCATTGAAGGTGCAGCTGTTATTGGCCCAAAATGTTTCAAACTCAATATCTCCTCCCTTCACAAAGGATATCATTTGGCTCGCCTTATTATACGAAGCTATTTCGCCCGGATGCAATTCCTGGATACGGCCTTCGGCAGAGAGCGAGACCTTCCCTTCCAGCAGAGCCACGCGCACATCAGGATTGTCCTCATAAGCCTGTACGTTGAAACGGGTTCCATGCACTATGACCTGCAGATCTTTCGCCTTCACCATAAAGGGATGCTTAGAATCTCTTTTCACATCAAACATTGCCTCGCCTTCTAAGCTTATAACACGATTTTGCATAAACGACATCTCATAGCTAAGCGAAGAACCCGTATTTAGCCATACAGAAGTACCGTCAGGCAGAACCATCTGAGTTTTCCCATCCAGCGACGAGCATCTCTGTACATATCCGGAATGCTCCTTAAGATGAGAATTCCTTTTGCCCAGGTAATAAGAAATCGGCGCTGCAATCAATAATGCAACAGAGGCCGCAGCCACACTGCGCCACATCTTCCGCCAAGTATGCGCTTGCCCTTTGCTTACTGCTGCTTCTGCTGCTTCTGCTGCCTCCTTTTGAAGCATCCGGGCCTCCATACGTTGCCAGTAATAAGCCGTATCCGGATGATAAGAAGCAGCGTCGCCGCTGATCTCATGCCATAAGGAAACAAGCTCGCGGTACAATGTATCATTCGTTCCGGCATTGCGCCATTGGGCAAGCTGGCTCTCGTCGGCCTCGCTCGCCTCTTTCTTTAAATGGGAAATAAGCAATTCCCAGGGTATTTTGCTTTTCATATTTGATCTGTCTTTTTAAGTGAGACAAATCAAATGAAATGAACCCTACAAAATTTTGCAGAATAATCTAATTCTTCAGAACTTCCACTACAGATCGCCCAAATGCTTTCTCAGCAGTTTGAGAGCTTTCGTAATCTGAGCCTCTACGTATTTCACCGAGATGTTCAGCCTCTCCGCAATTTCCTTATTACTTAAATATTCCAAGCGGCTCTTGCGGAAAACATCTCCGCATAAGCCCGGCAATGCATACACCGCCTCCTCAATAAACCGCTCCAGTTCTTTTAGTTCAACAGCATAGTCTGTCTCAGCCTTCTTATACCATGACCAGTCGGAAACGGCAACAAATCTTTCGCTCTCTCGAATATGATTCAAAGCTTTATTGCGCGCCGCCTGGAAAAGATAAGCCTTCCACGAATGTTTTATTTCAATTGTATGTTTTTTCTCCCAAACAGCCGTAAACACATCAAGCGCAATTTCCTCGGCAAGCGTATGCTCGCCAACATACAGCCGAACAAATCTGCACAAAGGAGCAAAGAACGTATCAAACAAGTATCTGAACGCTTTCTTATCATCCTCCTGTATAAGTTTGAGCAGAAAAATATCTTCCTTACTTTCCATAAAGCAAAATAAATACTGCTGAACGAAAAATACACTTCCAAGCCCATGATTTCCTCCTCAAAAAAGTTTTGCGACATTCTCTATCTCTTCGTGTTTTTCCATCCCTAAGGATTATATTTGCGGAAATTAAATTCAATATTATTATGAGAGTATTTATTGCAACGGCTGTCTTTATGGCTGTGATGCTGGGCGGATGTAGTGGGCCCGGAACAATGAAACAAGATGTTAGATCGACGGTCAGCTCGCGAGGGACTTCGGTGTTTTGCGCTGACTGGGACAGTATTGGGGCTAAGTATGCTTTTCCGGAATGGTTCGCGGATGCCAAGTTTGGCATCTTTATCCATTGGGGAGTGTATGCGGTGCCGGCTTTCGATAATGAATGGTATCCGCGCAATATGTATAGCTCCGGGCACAGGGTTTTTGCTCATCATGTGGAGAAGTATGGGTCGCAGGATAAGTTCGGTTACAAGGATTTCATTCCGATGTTCAGGGCTGAGAAGTTTGATGCGGAGGAGTGGATGCGGCTTTTCGAGGCTTCGGGCGCGCGGTATGTGGTTCCGGTGGCTGAGCATCACGACGGATTTTCGATGTACGCTTCCGATCGCAATCCGTGGAACTCGGTCAAGATGGGGCCGATGCGGGATATTGTTGGGGAGCTTAAGGCTGCGGCGGAGCGTCATGGTATTGTGTTCGGACTGTCGAGCCATCGCCTGGAGAACGCCTGGTTTTATAATCAGGGAATGAAGTTCGCTTCCGACGTTCAGGATTCGACCATCTCGCTCTACGGATTCAGGCTGGCGGGGGGAGATAAGGATTACGACGAGGCGGTGGCTCTGGACTGGCTTGCCCATGTCAGAGAGCTTATCGACAAATATCATCCGCAGCTCTTTTGGTTCGACTGGACGGTGGATTCGGATGTTATCCGCCCATACTTCAATATGTTTCTTGCCTACTATTATAACTCTGCTATTGACTGGGGAAAGGGAGTGGCGGTTAATACCAAGTCGGGTTATCCTACAAATATTCAGGTGGGCGATGTTGAGCGCGGCAAGCTCGACAGCATGCGTAAGTTTCCCTGGCAAACGGATACTTCGGTGGGCAAACATTCGTGGTGCTTTACTGAAGGGGAGGAGAATAAAAGTCCGGAGCAGATCGTTCACGACCTCATCGACATCGTGAGCAAGAACGGCAACTTGCTTCTGAACATCGGCCCCAGAGCCGACGGAACGATCACCGACGAGCAAACAGCCGTTCTGCTGGCCATCGGTCGATGGCTGAAGGTTAACGGCGACGCTATCTACGGAACCAGATGCTGGAAACGCCATGGCGAAGGTGATAATTTGGGAACCGCCGGATCTTTCACCGACAACACTGCTACGCCCTACACGGCCCGCGATATACGATTCACCGCTAAAGGGAACGCGCTGTACGCAATCGTTCTGAGCTGCAAGGAGGCGGGAACTCTCATCCGAACGCTCACGCCTGAAAACATCGGCGAGGCCAAGATTCAGTCGGTGCGCATGCTCGGATCGGAGGCGGAGATTGCCTGGGAACTCACCCCCGAAGGCCTTCGGATTACATTCCCGAAGGAGATGCCCTGCGATTATGCCTGCTCCCTTCGCATCGACTTCGATAAACCTGCCGGCGAGGGCTTGGAATCGGAGATGATCGACATCCCCTTCAAACATGGCTCATGATGGTGTATAGAGATTTAGGGCGAACGGGGATGAAGCTCTCGGCCCTCTCGCTGGGCGCATCCTCGCTGGGCGGCGTTTTCCACGAGCTTGAGGAATCGGCGGGGATAAAGGCCGTGCACGCAGCCGTTGAGCATGGCATCAACTTCATCGACGTATCTCCATACTACGGCCACTACAAGGCGGAGGCGCTGCTGGGAAAGGCTTTGAGGGAAATTAATCGAAGCAAGTATTATCTGTCGACCAAAGTAGGCCGATACGGAGCCGATGGCCGCAACCTGTGGGATTACTCGGCCGAGCGCGCCCGCCGCAGCGTTTTCGAGAGCATGGAGAGGCTCGGGGTTGACTACATCGACCTGATTAACGTGCACGACATTGAGTTTGCCGACCTGCGGCAAGTATGCAACGAAACGCTGCCCGCGCTCGTGGAGCTGCGCAACGATGGGACAGTGGGGCACGTTGGAATCACTAACCTCAACTTGCGCCATTTCCGCTACGTTATTGACCACGTGCCGGCGGGAACGGTTGAGAGCGTGCTATCCTTCTGCCATTATTGCCTGAACGACGATGCGCTGCTCGACTATCTGGATTACTTCGAATCGAAGGGCATAGGGGTGATCAATGCCTCGCCCTTCTCCATGGGATTGCTAACAAGCCGTGGGGCTCCCTCATGGCATCCGGCTCCGGCGCCTTTGCGGAGGCTGTGTGCGGAGGCGGCCGAATATTGCGCCTCCGAAGGCAAGTCGATAGAGGCTTTGGCTCTGCAATTCGCCGTTGGCAATCCGCGCATCGCCACCACACTTTTCAGCACCACGCGAGCGGAGGCTGTGGAGAGAAACATCTCAAGCATTGCGGAGGAGATCAACGCTGAGCTGCTCGCCGCAGTGCGGCACATTCTCGAACCGGCCTTCCGCGACACATGGCTCAACTCATGACTATCATCGACGCTCATGCTCACCTCTGGCTGCGGCAATCGGGCGAAATCGAAGGCCAAGCCATTTACAGCCTCGACCGCGGGCGGGCTTTCTTCATCAACGAAGTGAGGCAAATGATGCCGCCCTTTATGCTCGACGGCAGCAACACAGCCGAAGCTCTGCTGTCTAACATGGACTACGCCCAGGTATCCGCCGCCGTCATCACCCAGGAGTACATCGACGGCTCGCAAAACGACTATCTGAGCGAAGTGCAGCGACGGTATCCCGATCGCTTCCTCTGCTGCGGCCTGGTTGACGCTCGGCGTTCGAGCTTTATTTCAGAGGCCGAGGAGGTGATTGATGCAGGATTCCGGGCGCTTAAGATTCCGGCCGGCAGGCTTATCATGGCCGATCGGCGGATTCGCCTTACCTCTGCCGAGATGATGCAGTTGTTTGGGATGCTGAACAGTCGTGGCCTCATCCTCTCGATAGATCTTGCCGATGGGGCCGAGCAAGTTGGGGAGATGGAGGAAGTTATATCCGAATATCCGGAGCTGCGGATAGCCGTCGGGCACTTCGGCATGGTTGGTCGGCCCGGCTGGCAGGAGCAAATCAAGCTGGCCCGTCACCCCAACGTCCGTATCGAATCCGGCGGCATCACCTGGCTCTTTCACGAGGAGTTTTATCCATACGAGGGCGCCGTTAGGGCCATACTTGAGGCCGCCGAGCTTGTAGGCTTCGAGAAGCTGATGTGGGGTTCCGATTATCCGCGCACGATGGTTGCTATCACCTACCTGATGTCGTACGACTTCGTTCGGCGCAGCCCATTGCTCACTGATGCCGAGAAGCGACTGTTCCTTGGAGCCAATGCCCAAGAATTTTACGGCTTCGGCCCTCTCCCCAACATGCCCTACGTGAAAAATATGCTGGAGTGATAATAAAGAGGGCTTCGTTTTTTGCCCCCCTCAACATTTTCACCGCTTCGATACTTGTCGAAAGCTCCGTTTTGCCGGCGGGAAGCTTTCGATAAATGTCGGTGGCCCAAAAAAAATTGTAACGGAGCTTTCGACAACTATTAATTCAATGGATTTGGGAAATTTGTTAAGCTCGATAAAGCGCAGAAGCTCCAAAATTTCTGGCCGGAGGTTTCGATAGCCTTCGGAGCCCCAAAATCGTGAAATTTGTATACTCCGATATTTGTCGAAAGCTCCGTTACAATTTTTTGGGGCCACCGATATTTGTCGAAAGCTCCCTGCCGGCGAATCAGTCGCACCGACAAAAAACGAAAGCTCCGTACCGGCGAATCGGTATCACCAACAAAAGTCGAAAGCTCCGCAAAAAAAATCGGCTCCATCGAATAAATGTCGACGGAGCCGTGCGTGCGAAAGTTATGTATCCCGACAGATGTCGACGGATTTCCCTATCTCAATCAAATCAAAGCCCAACGTTTTTTCCTAATACATATACCTCCAGAAGCGCCATCCCCATTGCTCCCAGATATATCCGTAGTGAGCCGCTATAATGATGCCGAACACAAGGGCTATGAACCACAGGATCAACATGGCCCACTTGGTGGCTTCGCTCCATGGCTTCCACTTGAATATTGCGGAGAGAATGCCATGCAACAGCCCGGCCAAAGGAATGCCCACCAGCAGGATTCCGAAGATAGCGAGCAGCGTTAGGCCCCAAAGAGAGTTATTGCCAAGATGGCTCCAGTCGAGCGAAGGCATCAAGTGCGAGAGGAGGCCGAAACTGCCGCTTATGGCGCCTATCATCAGTCCGAGAAAGGCAAAGAACAGCGAAACGACAATTACAATCAGCGCCGGCAGCAGCGCCACCCCAATCAATATTCCTATGCACTTCAGAGCTATCCCAATCAGCTCCACAACGACGTCGGCAAACCTTTGCATGGAGCTGCGCGATTTCTCCGACTTGGCAAACTCGTTCATCTTCGAGGAAAGCTTTTCGAAGCCATCGGTCACGGTTTTGCCGATGTTCTCCACCGTAACGTTTTCGCCTCTCATCTGCAGCTTTTCGGTAGCAGTGCGAGCCGGCGGCACAAGCATCCAAAGCACAATGTAAATCGGGATGGAAACGGCCCAAACGAATATTAGCACGAAAGCCAGCAGCCGCACCGGCGTTGGATCCCATCCCATGTAAGCGGCCAATCCGCTGCAAACGCCTCCGAGCATCTTATCGTCTTCGTTGCGAAAGAGGCGGCGTCCGATCCGTTCGCCTCGTGGCTGCTGCTGGCTGCCGGCGGAGCTTTGGGTCTTCTTGCTGTCGTCATCTCGGAAGTCGTTCTCGCATAAGTCTTCCACTTTACCCATGCGCTTGATAACGGCTTCGACGTCGTCAATAGTGATAACGTTATATCCGGCGCGGATTTTGTCGCTAAGGATTTCGGAGATACGCAGCTCAAAGTCGCTCAATATCTCGTCGGTACCGTCTTCTCGGCTGAAATGTACTTTAAGGTTTGCCAGATATTTCTCCAGCAGTTGGAAGGCATCTTCGTCAATGTTAAAAACTGTGCCCCCCAGGTTCACTGTAAGCGTCTTTTTCATCGTCTTATGAGTTATTAATTTGTTTGTTTTTGATGTGACTGATAGTATTATGTAGCTCCGTCCATGATGATTCGAGCTCGTTCAGAAAGGCCTTTCCCTTATCCGTTAGCTCGTAATACTTCCTTGGCGGTCCTTGGGTAGATTCTATCCAGTGGTAAGCCAGCAGCTCACTGTTTTTTAGCCGAGTTAGCAAAGGATAGAGGGTGCCTTCAACAACAATGAGCCTTGCTGCTTGCAGCTTCTGCATTATATCGGAGCTGTAAGCTTTTTCCTTGCTCAGGAGTAAAAGGATACAATATTCGAGTATCCCCTTCCGCATTTGTGATTTAACGTTTTCTGCATTCATTCAGTAATATATTTTGATGATGCCGCAAATATAGCAGGATGCAATATACTATGCAATACAAACTACTAAGTTGGCCGGCGATACTATACAACTCAAGAGGCGCGGCCTCAAGTCGGATGACATATCCCTGCATTCTTTTATTTTTGCAATCCAGCACATCAATCATTAATATCATTATGGAAATATGAATCAATTGTCGGCACAGCCTTTAGTAACCATAGTTACGGTAGTATATAACGCGAAAGAGAATATCGCAAAAACCATCCGAAACGTAGCAAGTCAGGATTATAACAGCATCGAATATATAGTAGTAGACGGAGGCTCCTCCGACGGTACCGTCGGAGTGATCCAGGAATGCAGTTCCTGGATCACGGCCTGGATCTCCGAAAAAGATGATGGAATATATCAGGCGATGAACAAAGGCATCCGGATGGCCTCGGGCGAATGGATATGCTTCCTCAATGCCGGCGACTGCTTTGTCGGCCCGGATACTATCAGCATGGTGATGAGAGAAACAGCGCGCTTGCCGGAGCAGCCGGATGTTATTTACGGCAACACTTACGTTGAGAAGATAGAAGGACAGCTAAGCGAGCGAGTGGCTCAACCGCCCGGCAATCGCCATAGGATGTACTTTGCTCACCAGAGCGCCTTCGTGCGAAGCTCCGTGGCGAAACGCTATCTGTTTGATGAAAACTATCGCCTCTCGTCCGACTTTAAATTCTTCAAGCAGTGCTATTACGGCAAGCAGACTTTCGTGCGCCTCAATTTCGCTGTGACGATTTACGATCTGCACGGAATCTCAAACCTGCAGCGCGTAAAGGGCCTCAGGGAGAATATATCCGTAGTGAAAGAGCTCGACAGGGGAGTACGGAAATACGTTTTTCTGCTCCGCCTCTATTTCGTGATTTACTGGCAACGCCTCAGGGGCAAGCAATAAAGGTTGCCCAATGTACTTTAATTACACGCAAGAATGAATATAGGATTCGACGCCAAAAGAGCCGTCCAAAACCATACCGGCCTGGGCAATTACAGCCGCTACATACTCGAAATTCTGTCGGCCCACTATCCCGACAATCGCTACATTCTCTTCGCTCCGAAACGTAAGCCCAACGACCGCTTAGGCATATTGCATGAGCGCACGAATGTAGCCTTCGCGTATCCTTCCGGCCTCAGCAAAGTTCTCCCAGCCATCTGGCGCACCATATTTATTCGGAAAGATTTGAAGAAAAAGGGCATCGACATCTTTCACGGACTCAGCAACGAGCTGCCCGTGGGGATTCGGCGATCGAATATTAAGTTCGTAGTCAGCATTCACGATCTGATATTCATGCGCTACCCTGAATTTTATAAGCCCATCGACCGCGCAATCTATCGCTGGAAGTTCCGGCAAGCCTGCCGCATCGCCAACAAAATCATCGCCATAAGCGAATGTACCAAACGCGACATCCAAACATTCTTTGCCATCCCCGAAGATAAAATCGCCGTCGTTTACCAAGGATGCCATCCGCAATTCCAGCAAACCGTATCCGAGGAAAAGAAGCAGGAGGTACGAGAACGATATGCCCTCCCCCGTCGCTACATATTATCCGTCGGAAGCATTGAGCCGCGCAAAAACCTACTGCTTGCAGCGAAAGCTCTCCGAGAATTGGCCGACGACATCCATTTAGTAGCCATCGGCAAATCCACGCCGTACCAGCAGGAGATCGAACGTTATGCGCGGCAATACGGATTATGCTCGCGCTTACACATCCTAAACTCCGTTAGCTTTGCCGATTTGCCGGCGATTTATAAACTATCAACCGTCTTCGTTTATCCATCCCGCTTCGAAGGATTCGGCATACCGATAATAGAAGCGCTATCCTGCGGCGTTCCGGTCGTAGCCTCAAGCGGATCCTGCTTAGAAGAAGCCGGAGGCCCCGCCTCCATCTATGTGCATCCTGACGACGCCAACGCATTAGCTCGACAACTAAATCGCATCATAAACGACAAGCAATTAGCCCGCCGAATGCAAGAAGCCGGCAAAGAATATGTCAAGCAATTCGACCACGCCCGAATCGCATCCGAAATCCTCCGCATTTATCAATCCCTACATCTATAAAGCTTAGCCCCTCCCTCCGCCGAAGCAATTATATACTGCGAAAAGCAAGCCGGCCTTGCGGCGCAAAGGTTTCAACTTCGGCAAGCAATCTCAATAGATGTATTATGAAATAAAAGAACCAACATTCCGTTTATTAGGCATTAGGACACTAAAAACAATTAATTCATGAAAGACAATTATTGTGTAATTATGGGCGGAGGCGTAGGAAGTCGCTTCTGGCCTTTCAGCAAAGAGAGTTATCCCAAGCAATTTCTCGACTTTTTCGGCGAAGGACATTCTCTCCTACAGCAAACCTTCGATCGTTTTGCAAAAATCATTCCCATAGAAAACATCATCATTGTTACCAACGCCAAGTATGTAGATCTTATTAAGGAGCAAATACCCGAACTTCCTGCGGGCAACATACTTGCGGAACCACTTCGCCGCAATACAGCTCCCTGCATAGCTTATGCATCTTACCACATCCGCCAGCGCAATCCGCGCGCGAATATTGTTGTTGCGCCTTCCGATCATCTGATCATCAAGGAAGACGTCTTCCTGAAAAATGTGGAGAGCGGACTGAAATTTGTCGAGAAACATCCTGCGTTGGTCACTCTGGGCGTCAAAACCAGCCGAGCCGAAACCGCTTACGGCTACATCCAGAGCAGCGACTTGGGAAATGAAGCTTTCGTTAAGGTAAAAACATTCGTCGAGAAACCCGATCAGCAGATGGCTCAGATCTTTCACAAGAGCGACGAGTTCTTCTGGAACTCTGGGCTCTTCCTCTGGAATGTTGAGACCATCATTGAGGCCATCGCCAAGCATTGTCCGGGAGTGAACAGCATCTTTGAAAGCGGTACCGAGGTCTATAACACTCCCATGGAGCCGGATTTCATCAATGCACAATACCCGTATTGCGAAAACATTTCCATTGATTATGGAGTTATGGAAAAGGCGGATAATGTTTACATGATGCGCGTTGATTTCGGCTGGGCGGATCTCGGAACATGGGGATCCCTTTATGATCAGGCGAACAAGCGCGACGCCTGGGGGAATGTTCTACTGAAGAAGACCACCGCCATGATTTACGACTCCTCAAACAACCTGATTGCCATCGACGATCCCGACAGATTGGTGATCATCGAAGGATTAGAGGATCACATCGTGGCCGAATCCGACAACGTTCTGCTCATTTGCAAGAAGAAAAGCGAGTCGCGCATAAAGGAATTTATCGCAAACGCTCTGCTCAAGTTCGGCAAGAAGTACTTATAAGAAGGTAAGAATCTATGCGGACTCCGCTGCTTATCATCATAGCCTTGGCTATCGTTCTCGGCGCCCACTATTATGTTTTCCATAGGTTATGGCACATTGTTCCGTCGCTGTCGGGACGCGTAATAATGTTGACGCTTGGACTTTTAGCTCTGCTGGCGCTCTTCCTCAACTTCTTTCTGAGCGATGTAGCTCCGCAGGGAGTTGTTACGTTGTTGTATCGGGTTGGGACCTCATGGCTGGTGATATTTCTTTACCTTTTACTGATTCTTCTTGCAACAGATCTCCTGCGACTTTTGCCATTTGTCCCTGCCGGAGGGATTTTGCCTCCCGGATGGATTAGCGTCGGAGCTGTTGCCGCCATTATCGGACTGACACTCGTTGTTGGTCACATTAACTATCGCCATAAGCAACGCGTTGAACTTAAGATTTCGATTCCGAAGCAGGCCGGCAACCGGCAATCAATCACGATTGTTGCCATCAGCGACTTGCATCTCGGCGGAGCAGTCGGCAAAGCCGAATTTGAGAGCTGGCTGCAGCTCATCAACACTGAGAATCCAGATCTTATACTCATTGCCGGAGACATTATCGACAGCAATTTGCGTCCGCTGATCGAACAGAACTTTGGCGAATCCTTACGCAAGCTTCACGCGCCTCTGGGCGTCTTTGCATCAGTTGGCAACCACGAATTTATTGCCGGCGTTGAGCGTTCGGCAAACTTCTTACGCTCTGCCGGCATCACGGTTCTGCGCGATTCAATTGCATTTGTGGGCGATGCCTTCTACGTTGTAGGTCGAGACGATTATTCCAACCGCCATCGCAAGCCGCTTGGAGCCATCTTAAGCGGCATCGACCCTGCCAAGCCGCTCATCCTACTCGATCATCAGCCATATCAGCTTGACGAAGCCGCGCGTAACGGCGTCGACTTTCAATTTTCGGGCCATACGCACAACGGGCAAGTATGGCCAATGTCAGTCGTGACCGGATTGATGTTCGAGAAAGCCCACGGATATATCAAAAAGGAAGCCGCCCACATATACGTATCCTCCGGAATAGGTATATGGGGCGGCCAATACCGCATTGGCAGCAGATCAGAGTACGTTGTTATTCGCCTGAACTTCGCTGGAGAATAAAGCGCCTTATTCTGATCTGGCTCATACCGCCGTCTTCTTCAAACTCATATCTAAGCTCTTCACCGAATGAGTGAGGGCGCCAACCGAGATGTAATCCACTCCGGTTTGGGCATAATCGAGCAGAGATTCGAATGTAATTCCGCCCGACGATTCGGTTTCGTATCGCTTATTGATTCGATTTACCGCCCTGCGCGTGTCGTCGACGCTAAAATTATCCAGCATTATGCGGTCGACGCCTCCCGTGGCCAGAACCTCATCAAGTTCGGCGAAGCTGCGTACTTCAATCTCTATCTTTAAATCCTTTCCCGTTTTGCCGAGATAGGCGCGGGCCTTGTTTATGGCTTGAGCTATTCCGCCGGCGAAGTCGATGTGATTATCCTTAAGTAAAATCATGTCGAAGAGGCCGATGCGATGGTTAAATCCACCTCCGATTCGCACCGCTTCCTTCTCCAGCAGCCGCATTCCAGGTGTGGTTTTCCTGGTGTCGAGCACGCGGGCCTGGGTTCCGCTTATGGCGTCGACGTAGCGGCGGGTGGTGGTTGCAATTCCACTCATGCGCTGCATCACGTTAAGCACAAGACGCTCAGTTTGAAGTAGCGACTGCACCTTTCCCTCAACCCTGAAGGCAATATCACCATAATTCACCCTCTCGCCGTCATTGATAAAGACAAAAACTTTCATTTCGGGGTCGAACGTGCGGAAAATACGCTCGGCGATGTTTACTCCGGCCAGAACGCCCTGTTCTTTAACCAAAAGTTGGGCTACTCCAGCTTCGTTTGGGGGGATGCAACAGAGGGTTGTAACGTCGCCATCGCCAATGTCTTCGGCAAAGGCCAAGCGGATAAGTTCGTCGATAAGATGTTCCATTGCAGGAGATGATTATTCGATTCTAACGGATTGAATTATGGCCGCATTGCCATCAGTTCGGTATGAAATGTTCACGCGGAACTCTCCCTTGGCCGTGATTAACTTGCCAACGATGAATCCGCTGTCCTTCTTATCAGCGTTATGAACAACGGTAAAGTTCGTAGGCTTGCCCGAGGCGAAGAATTTATTTAGCATTTCGACGGCGCCCTTCGGATTATACTTGCCCGAAGATTCGGGCAGAGCCATGTCGACTTCAGCGTCGAACATTGATAGTAAAGCCGAGGCGTTGCCGCTCTTGAAGGCCGCGCTCACAGGCGCGATGTCCGTTGCCATCACCAGCACGGAGCAAAATAATAGGATAGTTAAAGTAAAAAATTTCTGCATGGCATTCTTTTTATTATTAAATGGATATCGCACAAATATCGTGACTAATTTTGTATCCGGCAACCGCCTGCCGCAGCCTACCTTCAGTCTGCGCGATAGTAATTCCGGAGCCAACGAACATTGCATCTATACATATTATAATATATAATGAAAATAATACTCCTCATGATAGGCAAAACCGACAATGTTTTGTACGATCAACTGATTGCCGACTACGCCGAAAGGCTCAACCACTATCTCCCCTTCTCGAGCATAGTGATTCCCGACATCCGCAAAACTGAAAACATGCCCCAGCAACTGCGCAAAGACAAGGAAGCCGACCAATTACTGCGCGAGATTCGCCCCGGCGACCATTGCGTGCTTCTCGACGAGCGCGGCAAAGAGCGAACATCCGAAGAATTTGCCGCCTTCCTTGGCCGGCACATCAACAGCGGATGCAAACGACTTGTGTTCATCATCGGAGGCCCCTACGGATTTAGCGACAAGCTCTACGCCGCCGTTGCCGACCGCATTTCACTCAGTCGCATGACCTTTTCGCACCAAATGGTTCGCCTCATATTCATCGAACAAGCCTATCGCGGCATGACCATACTGCGCAACGAAGGCTATCACCACGGATGAAGCTCGCGCGAGCATAATTGATAATTAGAACATAATACCGTATGTTTCAGCTAACTCAAGCGCAGATTAGGCCTGCTTGAATCAGTCCTCAACGGCCTGCGATGCATATTAAGACAAGTTTCCGCATATATCGCTAAAAAAAAATCATAAATAATTTGGATATTAAAAATATTCATTATCTTTGTATCAATTTAATAACCGAAACAAATAGTTAATGACATCTTTCTCTCATATACATACATCGTTCCCGCTCATTATCACTCGGAAGTTTGAGCTTTATGCAATTCTCGGTCATCCATCGACCATGGCAAACATGAAGCCTTCTTACTTCCAGCAGCATAAATTCAATCAAAACCACCGCTACGACACGTTCGGGAGGCGGTCATCGTCGTTGCGACGCTGCGCGCGACGGTTGGCATACAGCGACTCAAGCAAGAACAACGTTCAACTCAGCTTAATCATACCTGATTTGACTGAGAACAACATTAAACTCGGCTCAATCAGCGCTGATTTGCTCCGGTATAACGTTAAACTCGCATTTTTTAGGGTTGATTTAAGCGAGAATAACGTTAAACCCGGATTATTCAGGACTGATTTGACCGAGTTCAACGTTAAACTCGGATTATTCAGGCCGGATTTACTCCGGTACAACGTTAAACTCGGAATATTTAGGGCTGATTTACTCCAGCACAACGTTAAACTCGGAATATTCATGGCTGATTTACTCCGGCACAACGTTAAACCCAGAATATTCAGGGATGATTTGACCGAGAATAACGTTCAACCCGGCTCAATCAGGAGTGATGCAACTGAGAATAACCTTCAACTCGGCTCAATCAGTAGTGATTCGACCGAAAATAAGGTTCGGCTCGGCTCAGTCAGGACTTATTTAAACGAGAATAATGTTCGACTCGGTTCAGTCATGGAAGATTCAACTGAGAATAACGTTCGACTTGCTTCATGATGCAGTCAGCAAAGACTGCATAAGCGTATATTTTATTCATGTTTGACCTAATAAGAAGATTATGTCAATAAAAATCAAAGCCTATAGTACGCTTCTTGGCTCACGGTTGTCAGTTTCACAAGCCTTACAGTTCCACAAGAACCTTTTCAACTACGCCGCGGCTGATTTAGCGTCCATTCCAGAGCTTGTTGACTTGGTTAACGAATGGGAACAGCGGCTTAATGAGTTCGACGCTACATTCCGTAATGGTGGATACAAGTATGAAACATTTATAGTTACCGGCAAGGATACCGGGCGCGATTTTACGACGCGCGCATTAGTAAGCCGGATTACTACAATGTACAATTACCCGCTTTCAGAGGAACAACGGCTTGAAGCTGTCCGCCTTTACTCCATTGTAGACACGTACAAGAAAGCCGACAGGCGAGAGTACGAAGCTGAAACGTCGTTCGTGCGCAATTTGATTAGCGACCTACGGAAACATACTGACTTACTCATTAAATACGGCTTCGTTGAAGTCGTTGATCGTTTAGAAGTTGAAAACGACGAGTTCGACGTAGCTTTCAACACTCGCACCGCGGCTCGTCAGGAGGTGAGGGATCAAGGAAACTTGAAAGACCATCGTAAAAATACTAACGAGAAGTTCGATCGGGTTTGCAAAGTCGTCACCGGACTGATGTTGATGCCAACTACACCTGAAGTTAAGACCAAGCTCACCAAAAGTATTGGAGTTATTAATTCAAACGTAGAGCAGTTCAATGGAATCTACGGTCGTCATGCTGGAATTGTCGCCAAGCAGAAGAAAAAAGAAGAGGATAAGGATGATAACGGCGACAAAAAGCCTGAACCCACCCCGCCCTCACCTCCGGATCAGCCCAATCAGAATCCGGACAACACACTTCCACCTGCTCCCGACACTCCGAATCAGACGCCGGACGCAACTCCACCTCCAATCAACCCCGAGGACCTCAATCCACCGGCGGCAGGAGAACGAAAACGGTAACTGAAGCTATGTTTTGTAGAGGCGTAATTATTTGCGCCTCTACTTTTTTATATGAGGGGCCGATTTGAACTATAACACAGCTTGCGCGCACGGTTCTTATTCGCAGCATCACTATCGTGAGCCTTCTTTATCTCGGACAGGAAGGAAAAATAACTTTGATGGCCCTTCACGTTTATGTCCAAGAGTTCATCTCACATATATTTTGTATATTCGAAAACCTTAGAGTAGTGATTTTAACCTTAAAAGCGAATCCTGATTCTTAGCCGTTTCAAGGCATAGCAATCAAATACGTATAATTCTTTTTTATTATATCATGCTAATAAATATTTTACTCTCATGAACAAGATAATGACAAGATTTTCAGCTTGCTTTCGGCTCCCGACATTGGCAGGCATGCTGTTCGGCTTATATGCTCTGCTGCCGTCGGTTGTATCGGCTCAGACTGATATTACAGCCGCCTTTACCGACGAGAAT
>JAITHO010000183.1 GCA_031279915.1 Tannerellaceae bacterium | reverse complement strand
AAAATGCGATCGTTGTATTGATGCTCGCGTCGATTGCTAATTGGGCTGGGATTAAGCTGGCGCGGATAACTTGCACTTGGGTTGGCGGATTATCCGCTCGTCGGCGTGATTAAGGGGGGATGCTGAAAAAGGGTCTTAGGGGAGATAAAAAAAAGTGGCGCAATCGAAGATTCCCATCTTTGCATTGCGCCTATTACTATCTATTGTATATGATTATTAATTACGAGAATATGATCATAAGTTTTATTCCGCTGCAAATATAGATTATTTCCCTTCTTAGCCGCAAGTCGGTTTTGACAAAATGTTTCTCTCGCGGCCCATATTTAACAATTAATAAGATGTGGAGCTGACATATTGCTCGTATAGCCTCCATTTTGCAAGCATGACGAGAGCGGCGGCTGTGAAACCATTCCCCCACAAATCCGTAAGATAAGGATGCTGCTTTGGGAGGGCTGCAGAAGGCTTTCGATTTTCTCGGACAGATGCAACAGGCAACCGGGCTTGGAATTTATAGAACAATTGCAATACATTTGCGGCCTTTTATGTATTATTTATTTAACCATATAACCCATCATGATGATGAAACCAAGCCTTATCGTTTTCCTCTTTCTCCTCTTTTCTCCGCTTGTTTATTCTACTGATTATCTCCGATCCGGCGATGTGCGATCTCTGGCGCTCGGAGGTAATGAGGTGATTTTCTCGGCAATGTTTAATCCGGCTTTGACGGCTATTGCTCCTCGGAGCATGCAGCTCTCTTATTTTGATCGCTACTCCGTTAAGGAACTTGGCGCGGCAAGCGGCTGCTTGTACCTCCGGCATCCTGCTCTTTCGGGCGGCCTGCATATTGCTTCGTTTGGCTATGATGCATGGCGCGAGACGATGTTTCGATTGCCGATAGCCAAACAGTTGAGCGAGCGCTTATCGCTGGGCGTTAGCGTTCAGTATGCTATTCTGCAAACGGAGCTCTATGAGGATCAGCCGGCGCAATTGTCGGTTGATGCAGGAATGACGTGGGCTCCTGCTGAGGGTTGGATGCTTGGCTTATTGCTGATGAATTATCCGTCGGTTACTTTCTCGGCAACAGGCGACGGTAGGCTGCAGGAGTTCATGCCTTGCAGGATACAGCTTGGGGGGCAATGGGCAGCGAACGATGAAACGCTTTTGGCGGCAACGATAGACTGCCGGAGCTTTCGCTACATTGATGTGCATGCGGGAATTGCGTACAGGGCCTTCGAGCGTGTTGAGCTTAGGGGAGGAATAAAGCTGGCTTCGCTCTTGCCGTCTTTCGGAGTAGGGTACGAATGGGAGCCTTTGGCCGTCGACATGGCTGCGACTTATCATCCTGTCTTGGGATTTGGGTATGGATTGGGAATGTCTTACAACTTTTGAGCTATGACGAGGCTTTGTATAATACTGACGCTCGCGCTGTGCTGCAGCCGAATCATTGCCCAGCATGCGTTTGATGCCGACAGATGGAAAGTGTACTTGGATGAGATGGCTGCCGACAGCGAGGATGCAAGCGGGATGGATGAGCTTGCCGACGAGCTCTCTCGAATCGCCGACAAACCTATGAATCTCAACCGCACCACGACCGACGAGCTCAAACGCCTGCCTTTCCTCTCCAACGAACAGATACGCAGTATCATCTCCCACCGAATTAAATACGGATACATGATGAGCATATACGAACTGAAGGATGTCGAGGGCTTGGATTTACCAACCATAGAGCTGCTGCTGCCCTTCGTGTACGTGCCCCAGCAAGCAGACGACGAACGATTTGCCTTCACCGCCAAGAATATCATCCGTCGAAGCAAGCATGACGTGCAAATCCGCTTCGACCGATGCCTTCAAACCAAAGAAGGCTATCGCCCTTTGCCAGCCGACAGCGTTGCCAAGCTGCCCGACAACAAACGATACCTGGGCGAACCCTTTTATCATTCGCTGAAGTATTCATATTCCTTTGGCAATAAGATCTTGGCCGGCATTGCTGCAGAAAAGGATGCCGGCGAGCCTTTCCGCAAAGGATACGACTTCTATTCCTTTCACATTCTGCTCAAAGACATCAAATGGATGCAAACTATCGCTCTGGGAGATTACAAAGCGACTTTCGGGCAAGGACTGGCTATGGGATACGGAGGATTCCCCGCGCTGATGCCATCACTCACTGATGCCGAACGACGCAGCAGCGGATTCGCTCGGCACGGATCGACCAGCGAATACGGCTTCTTACGCGGAGGAGCCATAACCGCTAAGATGGACAACATACGACTGAGCGCCTTTTATTCCTACCGAAAATTAGACGCAACAATTGCCGACAGCGCCGCTACTTCGATCAAAACCGACGGACTGCATCGCCTGCCGAGAGACATAGAAAAAAGCCGACGGCTCAACATGCAAACCTTAGGAGCCAACCTTACCTACGACATCAGGCGATTCTCGGCAGGAATGACCATCGTGAGCAACGCTTTCCTCAACTATCCGCTCATGCCACAGTTGAAGCTCTACAATATCCATCACTTCCGCGGACATTCAAACCTTAATCTAAGCATGGACTATCGCATACAGCATCATCGCCTCACCTTCTACGGCGAAACAGCCATGTCGGCCAACAAATCCATGGCAACACTGAACGCCCTGCTCTATACTCCGCCGGGGAATATCAGCTTCCTGGCCTTGCACCGGCATTACGATAAAGCCTACCAGGCCTTCTTCAGCAATGCTTTCGCACAAAATACCAGTGCGCAGAACGAACAAGGGCTCTACGTCGCTGCCCGATTCTCGCCATCCAAAACATTGAAAATTGCCGCCTCAGCCGACAGATTCGCCATGCGCTGGCCGGCTTACGACATCGACGCCCCTTCGCAAGGAACAGAATATGCATTGCAGATAGACTACGTTAATCCCTCCGCCGCATCCTTTTACTTCAAATATAAATACAGGCAAAAGGAGAAAAACCACAGCTCCGCAGCGAGCATAACGCCCGATATCATTGACTATGCAACAAGGCGCCTGCGAATCAATGCGCGATACAGCCTGCATGACCTCAAGCTCGACTTCCACACCTCCGCAAGCGCCGCCTTTTACGAGGAAGGCAACGTACGCAACCGAGGCCTGCTCCTTTCCCATCGCACCGACTGGACGCCCTCAGCCCTTCCACTGTCCGTCAGCATATATGCCGCCATCTTCGATACCGACGGATATACAACCAACCTCACCACCGGCGAGAAAAACATGCCCTACACATACGGCTTTAACCGAGTTTACGGCAAAGGACTGCGCCTCGCTCTCCTTGCACGCTGGAACATTCGCTCCGGAACCGCCCTACATCTCAAAGCCGGCGATACCAATTATGCCGAAGGCGACGAAATAGGCTCCGACCTCGAAACTATCTCCGGAAGGCGCAAAACCGACATACAGATACTCCTCCGCCAAACCTTCTGAGGCGGATGGTGGGCGGATAGTAGGTGGATGGATAAAAGCGGCGAAAGGTGGGCTAATTGTGCTTCCACCGCTCGCTGCAATTTCTATTCGCCATGCTATTAATTGCCGCCAAAAATTCTCACACAATATTTGCGCATTACAAACATTCGCTATATTTGCCCACATTAATAATTCAACAAATAAACATGCAATTCTTAGAGATTTTACCGAAAAATAAAATAGCTATCTCTGCTTCCACAAGCTTACCATTTTTCACCTTGGGATTTACCCCTCCGTGAAATATGTGAAAGATTCGCACGTATTTGATAATTTTCCTTTTAAACAATACCTAGCCTTCCGAGCTGATTTCGGAGGGCTATTTTTTTGGGTCGTCAACAATGTTGGTGGCTCCAGCGACCTGTTGACTGAGACTTCCAACATTGTTGGAAGTTCCAGTGACTTGGTCGGTGAGACTTCCAACATTGTTGGTGGCTCCAATGACCTGC
>JAITHO010000152.1 GCA_031279915.1 Tannerellaceae bacterium | reverse complement strand
GAGGTTTCAATAAATATTGAAAGGGTGAATTCCGGCGAATTGGAGGTTTCAATAAATATTGAGCCGACGGAAATGTTGATGCCGAAAAAATAAATATTTATTTATCATGCACTATGCTTGATTTATCAATGGTTTGCCCTACGGATCGGCTACATATTCGGCAATTAATTTTTTTTCTCTATCATTGCGCCCAAAATAACACAAAGATGAAAGTATTAAAGTTCGGCGGGACGTCAGTAGGTTCCGTGCCAAGTATCCTGAATGTTAAGAAAATTGTTGAGGCTGTTAACGAGCCTGTGGTAGTTGTGGTTTCCGCTTTGGGAGGCATAACCGATAAATTGCTGCATACATCGGAGCTTGCAGCTAATGGCGATCTTATTTACGAGCAAGATTTATCGGAGATAATTTCGCGTCATATAGACATTATTGACGGTCTTATTCCCGACAAAAACTTGCGGAGCGAGGTGCAAAAGAGCGTAGTGGAGTTGCTCGACGAGCTCAGCAACATTCTCAAAGGTCTTTTTCTTATCAGAGATTTATCGGCAAAAACTTCTAACACTATTGTTAGCTATGGCGAACGGATTTCGTCGCTCATCATCTCTCATGTTATTGAGGGCGCCCAGCTATACGATTCCAGGAGTTTCATCAAGACCGAGAAGCAATTTACCAAGCATATTGTCGATTTCGAACTAAGCAACCGGCTCATCCGCGAAACATTTCTGCCTCTGCCTCCGGTATCCATCGTGCCCGGATTCATCTCCTCAAGTCGTGATACCGGCGAAGTGACCAATCTTGGGCGCGGCGGTTCTGATTATACGTCGGCCATTCTGGCAGCCGCTCTCAGCGCTTCCGTCTTGGAAATCTGGACAGATGTCGACGGCTTTATGACTGCCGACCCTCGCGTCATCAGCTCGGCCTACGTTATCGACCGCCTTACCTTTACGGAGGCCATGGAGCTTTGCAACTTCGGCGCAAAAGTGATATATCCCCCCACTATCTATCCCGTTTATCACAAGAATATTCCAATCCGCATTCTCAATACATTCAATCCCGAATCTCCCGGCACTTATATCTCAAGAGATCGATCTCCCGAAACAGGGAAATCGATGATAAAAGGTATCTCCTCAATTAACGACACCTGCCTCGTTACCGTACAAGGCCTCGGCATGGTGGGCGTAATCGGAATCAACTATCGCATATTCAAAACGCTTGCCCGCAACGGCATCAGCGTATTCATGGTATCGCAAGCCAGCTCCGAAAACAACACCACCTTCGCCGTAAGGAATGCCGATGCAGAGCTATCCATCAGAGTGTTGAACGAAGAATTTGCTCTGGAACGCGCGCAAGGCGAAATTATGGACGTAACGGCCGAGAAGGAGCTTGCAACGGTTGCAATAGTCGGCGAAAACATGAAGCGCACGCCCGGAATAGCCGGCAAACTCTTCGGCACGCTCGGACGGGCGGGGATAAGCGTCATTGCCTGCGCTCAGGGAGCGTCGGAAACGAATATCTCCTTTGTTATCAATCTTCAATACCTCCGCAAAGCGCTCAATTCCATTCATGATTCCTTTTTTCTGTCGGAATATAAAGTTCTGAACCTTTTTATCGCCGGAGTAGGCACCGTTGGCAATAAGCTTCTCGAACAGATTCGCAGCCAGCAGGCCACTCTTCTGGAGCAACACAGCCTGAAGCTTCGGGTTGTGGGCATAGCCAACTCCACCAGGGTCATGCTTTCGAGAAAGGGATTGAACCTTGATGAAGGGATAATTCGTGAGCTTCGCGACGGCGGCGATCCAAGTTCTTCGAAGCATTTGTGCGAAGAGATTCTGAAGATGAACATCTTCAACTCCGTCTTTGTTGATTGCACGGCCAGCCCCGACGTTGCCGACATCTACGAAGATTTGCTGGATAACAACATATCCGTGGTAGCCGCCAACAAGGTAGCCGCCTCATCCGATTATAGCAACTACCTGAAGCTAAAAGAAACGGCGCGTCGTCGCGATGTGAAGTATCTGTTCGAAACCAATGTCGGCGCCGGTTTGCCTATCATTAATACCATAAACGATCTGATCAATAGCGGCGACCATATCCTCCGCATGGAAGCCGTTCTGTCGGGCAGCTTGAACTTCATCTTCAACACTCTCAGCGCCGATATTCCCTTCAGCCGTGCGATCCGCATGGCCCAAGAGGCACATTATGCCGAGCCCGATCCGCGCATCGATCTCAGCGGCGAAGATGTCATCCGAAAGCTGGTAATTCTGGCACGCGAAGCCGGCTATACCGTCGAGAGAAAAGACGTCAAGGTCAACCTCTTCATTCCCCCATCTTACTTCAAGGGCTCGCTCGAAGACTTCTGGCATCATGTTCACGAGCTCGACGAGGAGTTTGAAGCCATGCGCAAACGAGTGGAATCCGAGCAGAAGCGCATCCGGCTCGTTGCAAGAATGAACAAAGGGAAATGCGAAATAGGCCTGCAGGAAGTAAACCGTCAGCACCCCTTCTACCAGCTCGAAGGCAGCAACAACATCATCATGATTTCCACCGAACGATACAACGACTATCCGATGGTAATCAAAGGCTATGGCGCCGGCGAAGACGTAACAGCCGCCGGAGTCTTTGCCGATATAATCTCCATAGCAAACATCCGATAACATATTATGAAAGCAATAATTATCCTTGGAGACGGCATGGCCGATGAAGCCGTCGACGAGCTTGGCGGACGCACGCCTTTGCAATACGCTCATACTCCATGCATGGACAAGCTGGCAGCCCTCGGCCGCAACGGTTTGCTGAAAACCATCCCAAACGGATTTCATCCCGGCAGCGAAGTCGCCAATATCGCCATCCTCGGATATGATCTCAATCGAGTTTTCGAAGGACGCGGCGTCTTGGAAGCTGCCAGCATGGGCGTCGATCTGCAACCCGGCGATATGGCAATGCGCTGCAACTTGGTTTGCATAGACAATGGTTTGATGCGATCGCACACCTCCGGACATATCTCAACAGCCGAGGGAGCCGATATTATCAACTTCCTGAATGAAAATCTCGGGACGGAAGCGATTAGATTCTATCCCGGAGTATCGTACCGGCATCTGATAGTCGTGAAAGGCGGTGACAAGCGCTTGATTTGCACCCCGCCGCACGACGTCCCCATGCATCCCGTATCGCCGCTAATGGTACGGCCGGATCATCCCCATGCAACGAAGTCCGCCGAATTGCTCAACAATTTGATCCTTCATTCGCAGGAAATACTGCCAAATCATCCGGTCAACAAGCTCCGGCAATCCGAAGGGAAGCTAATCGCCAACAGCATTTGGCCCTGGTCGCCAGGATATAGGCCGGATATGCAAAGCATGCATCAGCTGTATGGAACGTCGAGCGGAGCCGTCATTTCGGCAGTAGATCTCATACGCGGAATAGGCGTATATGCCGGCCTGGAGAATATCCCCGTAGAAGGAGCAACCGGCCTCTACAACACTAATTACGAAGGAAAAGCCCAGGCGGCGATCAAAGCTCTGTCCATATACGACTTCATATATTTACATATCGAAGCCCCCGACGAAGCAGGCCATGAGGGAAATGTATCGCTCAAGATACAAACCATCGAGGATCTCGACCGTCGATTGTTGAGCCCGATAGCCGACGCCGTTCTCAATTCGCCCACCCCTATCGCCCTCGCCGTACTCCCCGACCATCCCACCCCCTGCGCAATCAAAACCCATACGGCACAACCCGTACCCTTCCTCATTTACAAACCCGGAGAGCAGTCCGACGACGTCATGCAATTCAGCGAAGTCGACGCCATTACCGGCTCCTACGGAATAATAGAAGGCAATCAATTCATAAAATATCTTATAAACTAAACAATGAAATATTACAGCACCAACAAAAAAGCGCCCCTCGCATCCCTGAAAAAAGCCGTCATGAAGGGCCTCGCAGCCGATAAAGGACTATACATGCCCGATACAATCGACCTTCTCAACGATTTCGTAGTCGGCGACATGAAGGATATGGATCTGCGGGAAGTAGCAAACGTCGCAGCTCAAGCGCTTTTTGGTGATGACATCGACCGCGAAACCCTCACACAAATCGTTGACGATACGCTCAATTTCGACATCCCCGTCGTACATATTCACGATAACATCTACGCCCTCGAACTCTTTCACGGGCCAACCCTTGCCTTTAAAGACGTAGGCGCAAGATTTATGGCAAGACTTTTAAATTATTTCATAGAAACAGAAGACGTAAAAAGCGTAAACATTCTCGTTGCCACTTCCGGAGATACAGGAAGCGCCGTTGCCAACGGATTCCTCGGCGTCGACGGCATCCGCGTCATCGTCCTCTATCCCAAAGGAAAAGTCAGCGCAATACAAGAATGTCAATTCGCCACTTTAGGACAAAATGTCACAGCCTTAGAAATAGACGGTACCTTTGATGATTGCCAAGCCTTAGTCAAAGCCGCTTTTATGGACGACGAACTTGCCAACCAGCTAAAGCTCACCTCCGCTAATTCCATCAATGTTGCCCGCTTCCTCCCTCAATCCTTCTATTATTTTTATGCATACGCTCAGCTTGATAAGATAGGACGAGCCGACGAACTCGTTGTCAGCGTACCGAGTGGCAACTTCGGCAACCTTTGCGCAGGACTTGTAGCCTATTGGATGGGCCTCCCCATCAAACGATTTATAGCCGCCAATAACCGAAACGACGTTTTTCTCAATTATCTCAAAACCGGCCAGTATTCTCCCCGAAAAAGTATAGCTACAATAGCAAACGCCATGGACGTAGGCGACCCCAGCAATTATGCACGGATAATTGACCTGTTCGGCATTTATCCACACCCCTATTCCGCAATTAAAAAGAGAATAGGAGGATATGCATACTCCGATGACAAAATCTCCGGCACAATGCGAAGCCTATACAACAATTATCGCTACATAGCCGATCCACACGGAGCTTGCGCCTACCAAGCCCTCCTCGACGACAAACTCGCTGAGAATGAAACCGGACTATTCCTCGAAACAGCCCATCCGGCCAAGTTCAAAAGCACAGTCGACTCCATCCTT
>JAITHO010000008.1 GCA_031279915.1 Tannerellaceae bacterium | reverse complement strand
ACCAAAAAAAAGTCGGAATTTGGTAACTTACAAAAACAAAATACAAAAAAAACACGGCCGTTTGGAACGTTCCGAAAGCTCAATCCAAAAAAAAACGGCCGTTTGGAACGTTCGGAAAGCCCCTGGGAAAAAAAGTTTTTTCAATCCTAACGTTAGGATGCCTCGCCCAGAAAAAATTCAGGCTTTTGGAACGTTAGGACGCCTTCGCCAGAAAAAAATCAGGCTTTTGGAACGTTAGGATGCCTCGCCCAAAAAAAATTCGGGCTTTTGGAACGTTAGGATGGCTCGCCCAAAAAAAATTCGGGCTTTTGGAACGTTAGGATGGCTCGCCCAGAAAAAATTCAGGCTTTTGGAACGTTAGGATGCCTCGCCCGAAAAAAAGTTGGGGAATCCTAACGTTAGGATGGCTCGAAAAAAAGGGGGTTGAATATTTGTAAGGTAAGGATGCCTCTGCGAAAAACTTTAGGTTGTGAAATGTTCTTTAATTGGGGAGAGCATGACGGGCTTTGCGGATAAATTGGGTTGGGCTTGCGTTCTTATCAGGTGGTTAAATCTTCTAAAAAAGAAAAAGGGGCAGGGAGTTTTGCGAGGCTGCTTTGCTAAGTCGATATTGCAAATCATTATATTTGTGAGGCGAATTTTCCCCTATAACATATAAAAAACAACAAGAGTATGGACTTAATGCAAAGTATAATTGCTCGTGCCGCGGCGGAGAAGCAACGTATTGTTTTCCCCGAAGGAACCGAAGAAAGAACATTGCTGGCTGCCGACCGCCTGCTTGCCGACGACGTTGTGAGGGTTACCCTCATTGGCGACACGAAGGCTATCCTGCAAGCTGCCGGCGCCAAAGGGCTGAAGCATATCCGCAAGGCCTCCCTTTTGAATCCTCATGATTATCCCAAGATGAAGGAGTATTCTGAGTTGCTCTACGAACTGCGGAAGGCTAAGGGCATGACAACGGAGAAAGCCCGGGCGCTTGTTCGGAACCCTCTCTACATCGGCTGCCTGATGATTAAGGCGGGCGATGCCGACGGAGAGATAGCGGGCGCACAAAACACTACGGGCGACGTGCTCCGTCCGGCTCTGCAAATCATACGGACGCAGCCGGGTATAAGCAGCGTATCCGGAGCTTATCTGATGTTTACCAAAAACCGGAATTTCGGCGAGAACGGCCTGCTGGTGTTTGCCGACTGCGCCGTTATCCCGAATCCTACGGCGACGGAGCTGGCTGAGATTGCGGTGCTGACGGCTCGAACAACGCGGTCGATTGCACATTTTGAGCCGCGAGTTGCCATGCTGAGCTTCTCGACCAAAGGGAGCGCGTCGCATGCCATGGTCGACAAGGTGGTTGAAGCCACGAACATTGCCCGCAATCTTGATCCGACATTGCAAATCGACGGCGAGCTGCAAACCGACGCCGCTCTGGTGCCTTCTATCGGCAACCGCAAAGCTCCCGGAAGTATGATTGCCGGCAGGGCTAACGTGCTCGTGTTTCCCTCGCTCGAGGTTGGCAATATTGCCTACAAGCTGGTGGAGCGGCTGGGGAATGCCGAGGCTGTGGGGCCTATACTCCAGGGAATGGGCGCTCCGGTTAACGACCTCTCGCGGGGATGTTCGTCGGAAGATATATATAAGATGGCGGCCATATCGGCCAATCAGGCCATAGGCATCAAAGCCGGCAAATAATTATCATAAGCTATATAAATGAAGATTCTTGTTTTAAACTGCGGAAGCTCTTCCGTGAAGTACAAACTGTTCGACATGGAAAGCGAACAGACGCTGGCTCAGGGCGGCGTTGAGAAGCTGGGCCTCCCCGGCTCTTTCCTGAAAATAAAGCTGCCCAACGGCGAGAGCGTCAAGATTGAGCGCGAGCTACCGGAGCATACCGCGGCGATTGAGTTTATCCTAAGTACGCTGAAGGGCGATCAGTACGGATGCATCTCTTCTTATGAGGAGATCGACGCCGTTGGGCATCGCGTGGTTCACGGGGCCGAGGCTTTTAGCCAAAGCACGGAGATCAGTCCTGAAGTTATATCCACGCTGGAGGCTTGCAGCGCTTTGGCTCCTCTCCACAATCCTCCGAACCTTAAAGGCATATATGCCATGCAAACGCTGCTGCCGGGAGCGCCCCAGGTGGGAGTTTTCGACACAGCTTTTCACCAAAGCATGCCCGAACATGCCTATCTCTATGGCCTCCCCTACGAAATGTACGTTAAGCACGGCCTGCGCCGCTACGGATTTCACGGCACGAGCCACCGATACGTATCGGCCCGCGCCTGCGAAGTTCTCGGCAAGCCATACAATGAGCAGCGTATCATTACGGCTCATATAGGCAACGGCGTTTCGCTTGCGGCCATCAAGAACGGAAGCTCGGTGGATACCTCCATGGGCCTCACTCCGGTTGAAGGATTGCTGATGGGAACCCGATGCGGCGACCTTGATGCGGGCGCTCTGCTTTATTTGATGGAGAAGGAGAAGTTAGATCGCAAGGGGCTCGACGATTTGATCAACAAGCAAAGCGGCATGCTCGGTTTGTCGGGCGTTTCGTCGGATATGCGCGAGATTGAGGCGGCTATCAAAGAGGGCAACAAAAGGGCTCAAATGGCGATGGCGGTATATAATTACAGGATTAAGAAATATGTTGGGGCTTATGCCGCAGCGCTTGGCGGGCTCGACATACTGGTGTTCACCGGAGGCGTTGGCGAAAATCAGTGGGAAACGCGAGCCGCTGTATGCTCCGGCATGGAGTTTATGGGTATCTACCTCGATGAGGAACGGAATGCCGGATCGCGCGGCCAGGAAGTGGTAATCAGCTCCGCGGGCAGCCTGGTAACGGTTATAGTTGTCCCGACCGACGAGGAGCTAAAGATTGCTTTGGATACAATGCAAGCTCTGAGCGGAAATTCTTCCTGCAGCGAATGATCGAATCCATAGAGAGCCTTGCACAATGCAGCTTCGGACTCTATCAACTATGCCCATCGGATTCCCTCGGATGATGTGACTGTGGCCATTTAAATCATTTGGCGTTTCCCCGCGATCCGACTGTCCACTTTTTTTTTTATTTGGGAGTACCCTGATGAATTGTTAAAACGATCTTCCTTTTGTCGATTAAAAATTGATGCGTTATCAAAAAGATAAAACAAGATTTAAATCCTCTTAGGTGCAAAGCTCTTCCATAATTAATCAGATACAAAACTCTCTTCACGAGATATATCCTCCGGGCGAAATTCGCAGTCTCACTCGGAGGATTCTTTTGCATGTATGCCGGCGCGAGCCTTACCATTTCCTGTCTGACCCGAACTTGCGGCCCAGCGAGACAGAACTGCGCCGCATAGCCGACATCATTGAGCGGCTGCGAAGATGGGAGCCTGTGCAGTACATCACCGGCGAAACCGATTTCTATGGCTGCTCCATCCTCGTCAATCCCTCCGTACTTATTCCACGCCCTGAAACGGAGGAGCTGACGGAGCTTATCGTTGAGCACATCGGAGGCCGTCCTCTGAGCATACTCGACCTTGGTTCCGGAAGCGGATGCATAGCCGTAGCCTTGGCTCGCTCAGTTCCCGTCTCAAGCGTGACGGCTATGGATATTTCAAAGGAAGCCCTTCGCACGGCAAGGGCGAATGCCGACAGGAATGGGGTTGCGGTATCCTTCGTTGAGGCCGATATTCTTTCGCCCGTCGAGCATATCGCCTCTCTCTTTCCCCGAACCTTTGACATTATAGTCAGCAATCCCCCGTATATAACCGAGAGCGAGAGGGAGGGCATGGCTCGAAACGTGACGATGTATGAGCCGGAGGTCGCCCTATTCGTTCCTGACAACAACCCGCTGCTCTTTTATCGTTCGATAGCAAGATTTGCAATGCGGATGCTGAACAGTGGCGGAACGCTATGGATAGAGATCAACGCCCGCTTCGGCCGTGAAACTTGCCAGGCAATAGCTGCGGAAGGATTCCTGAACCTTGAGCTGCTACGCGATCTGTCGGGCAAAGACCGCTTCATCAAAGCCTTTTGCTGAAAGCATAGCAGTATGAAAAGTATGAAAGATACCCCATCCGAATCAGAGATGCTCAATCGCATGGCAGCCTATTGCGCCTCCGCCGAACGATGTCCCAGCGATGTGGAGCGGAAGCTATTAGCCGCCAACCTGCCAGCCGCAGCCATCCGCCGTATCCTCAGCCAGCTTACCGAACAGCAGTATCTCGACGAAGCCCGCTATGCCCACAGCTTTGCCAACGATAAGCTGCGATTCAACTCCTGGGGACGAATCAAAATAGCCCACGAGCTGTATCAAAAGCGTATCTCCTCCGAAAATATCAGCAATGCCATTGCCGCCATAAGCGACGAATGCTACCAAAACATCCTCACCGAACTATTACATTCCAAACTCAAAACCATGCACGGCGATAAGAAACGCGAAAAACGATTAAAGCTCCTTCGCTTTGCCTCCGGTCGCGGTTTTGAATACGACCGTATCAACCAATGCCTCGCTCAACTATTGAAAAATGAAAAAGATTATTACGACGATTCTGATAGAGACTCTGACAAAGACTCTGACGACGATTATTACGACGATCAGGACTGACCTCTTCGATTTCTTCCTTCCCCCATATTGCGTAGCCTGCTCATCCAGGCTCGTTAAGGGCGAAAAACATCTTTGCCTGCAATGCCTGTATAGCCTTCCGTATACGGCGCACTTCCTGCACTACGATAACATGGCCGCGATGCGCCTTGCGGATTTGGGATGCTACATACAGGCCGCCTCCATGCTTTTTTATGCCAATGAGAAGCATGTGCAGCGGCTTATCTTCAGCTTCAAATATGGGGGCAACAAGAATCTGGCATTCATGATGGGCAAGCTTATGGCCGAGGAAGCTCGCTCCTGTCCCGAATATATGGAAGCCGACTTCCTGGTGCCCGTTCCGCTACATCCTCGCAAGGAATGGCGTCGAGGATACAATCAAGTTGAATGCCTTTGCCGCGGAATTTCGTCGGTTTGGGGAACGCCCGTTGCCGCCAACGCTCTGCGCCGCCGAAGAGCAACCCGAGCGCAAGCATCCAAATCGCGCGTTGAGCGCAAGAATATCATGGGCAAAAAGACCTTTGTTGCCAATAATATAGAAGGGCTTGAAGGGAAAAAACTGCTGCTCGTTGACGATGTGCTCACCACCGGTTCCACTCTTGCGGCATGCATCGATGCGCTGCTTGAAATTCCGGACGTAAGTATATGCGTCATGACCTTGTCCATAGCCTGAAGCAAGGATATAAGTTTGCAGCAATAGGGGAGTATGGCGAGAGATAGATGTCAGTCTCGCTTCCGTTCGATGGTTCCGTTCACTTTCAGCTTAAGAATTTCGAAGCTCTCCAGGCCATCGTTATCAACCACCTTGACGGCGATGTAGTGAAGTCCGGCGGCGAGTCGGCGCTGCTGAATGCCTTCCAGATCTCGGATAACAATGGGCTTGAATCCCCTGCTCTCGTCGTAGGCGAAATCCCAGCTGTAAAACTTAATGCTCGCATCGCTCTTGGCAGAGGCAACAAATTCGATGTCGCGTTCGCCGTTTGCATTGCGTGAAAGTTCTCTGACCTCTACCGCGATGTTAGGCTTTTTGGATACGGGAATAATCTTGTCGACCGGAATGAGTTTGACTATTGTATTTTCCTTGGTCTTTAGGCGAGCCGCCTCCTCCATAGCCCCTTTCCCGAAAGAAAAAGCGATAATATAACCGACCGGCTTCTGGGCACTTTTGTTCTTATCGAATAGCTTCTTGTCGAATCGCTGAGCGGCGGAAAGGAAGTTGTCGAGCACATTGCGGCCTACGTTTTCCGAGCGCTTGACCTGTATCGGCGTTCCGTCGGCCGTTTTGCCGTCGAGCCCGAAGTCGTTTCGCTGACGTGCATTGCTCACGCCTCCGTACTGTCCGATAATCCAGCTCTCGAACTCAAAGGCATTCATGTTGCGCAAGGCGTCGTAGTCGTACTTGTGAAGTTGGAGGGTATAGGAGTTAGCGTATAGGCTGGTGAAGAGGTCCGTTTGCTGCTGAAGTCGTAGCTCCGTCACCTTCACGGCTTGCACCGACTGGTCGATGCCGATCCATTGTCGATTGAGCTTGTCGGCAACGGCAACGGTAGTGCCTCCTCCAACGAAAGGGTCTAATATCATATCCCTCTCTTTGGACGCCATCTTAATAATCCTTTCCAATAGTGCTTTGGGCTTTTGAGTAGGATAACCGATTTTCTCAGGATTATTGCCTGCTAAATGCGCAATATCCCAAACATCACGCGGAATCCCTGAATTTATATTAAATCCTTTTGTCTCGTCTTCAGTATTTATAATAGTAGAATCACTCCCTGCAAAATGTTTGTTACTCACAAATCCTGTTTCATCAGCATATTTCCCCCATCTTTTAAGTGTACTTTCACTTGGGGGATAATCCTGTTTATCTGGCGTCATTTTAAATTGATCGCTTTTTGCATAAACAAAAATTGTGTCGTGGTCTCTGCCGAGATGATGCTGCGAAATGCGAAGAGTTGTTTTATAGCTCCAAATAATCTCATTCCTAAAATTATTTCTCCCAAAGATCCTGTCCAGAATATCCACCCTGATATAAGCATCAGCATGCCAATCGCAATGCAGGAAGATACTTCCCGTTGGTTTCAGCAATAGGTACATCTGCTCAACGCGCTCTTTGAGCCAGGCTATGTAGTGGTCGATGCCGCCTGCCCAGCGGTCTTCGAAAGAGCGCACTTCCCCTTCGTCGCCCCAGATTATTTCGTAATTGCGGTTCGAGAAAAAAGGCGGGTCGAGGTAGATTAAATCCACGCTTTCGGTCTCTAAAGTCCTCATGATTTCGAGATTGTCGCCCAGTATGAGTTTGTTCACTGCCATTGTTTTTTGAATTTATTTTTTGCAAAGATATTACGCCAATGTATGAAAAAAAATCCAGCTCCGCCATGGAGGGCCTCAATCCACATGATTGGCTTTTTCATTGGCCTTTCCGCCATGCGGCCTTTGTTGAGATTTTTTATTCCGATTAGTTGAATATTGCCTGAAGTACGGCGAGGGATTTGATATCGGAGATATGGGGAAGATGTAAACGGTAGTATTCTATGGTTTTGTTCAGGATTAAGACGCGATCGTTGCGCGAAAATGAAAATCGGGACATGTTGCGATAGTCAATACGCAACAGGTCTCGGAGGATTCGGCTGTGGTCGGGAGAGAGTTCGTATGGATGGCTAATGCGACCGCTGGTGAAGAGGCCTTCGAGCATGTCGAAGCGGCTGCCTTCGGTGTACGAGGATATGCGCGGGGAGAGGCCAAGGTGGTCGAGTAGGCGGATTAGGAAGGCGATATGGAAGTTGGCAATGCCTGTCGCGCTGGTTTCTAGCGTGTAAACGGTGTGACGGAGGAAGTTAAAGAGGCGGGGATCGGGCTCGCCTTCGCGTATGGTTCGGAGAATGATTTCGGAAAGGAAGAGGGCGATGGTTACTTTCAGCGGATTGGAGGAGATGTTCTGCAGAGGAGCTTCGGGCTTGGTTTCGCGGATGCGCATCATGCTGCTGCCGTGGTTATGCTTGGCGGTTTGGATTTCGATGCTGTGGATTGTGAGCGGAACGAAAATATTCCCGGGCTTTTTGTTCTTGCGGCTACGATGTTTGGTTGCGATGAAACTTGCTTTGCCGAAGTCTTCGGTGTAGATATGGAGGATGTTGCAAGTATCGTTATAGGGAAAAATGTGCAAGATTATTCCGCGGGTTTTGCCTGGTATGTTCTGCGGATTGTTCAAGGGGAGTGTTATTTTCGACCGAAGTCGGCGGGGATTTCGCCCCAGTCGTTAGTGTTCCATTTGAGAATGCGGGTGGTGTATGAATTATTTTGGAGCCATCGTTCGGCGCGCTCGATGAGATCGAATATCTTTTCGTTTTCTGCAGTTCGGGTGAGGCCCGTTTTGCTTTTTTTGCTTCGCACCCATTTGATTGCTATGAGGCTGTCGGAGTAGATTGGATATGCGCTATGCTGCTGTTTGAGGAGGGCGAGTCCTTGCACGATGGCGAGAAATTCGCCGATGTTGTTGGTTCCTTGAGGCATCGGCCCTACTCTAAATATTTCCTGCTTGGTTCCGGTTACTACTCCGCGATACTCCATGTCGCCGGGATTTCCGCTGCATGCGGCGTCAACGGAAAGGCTGCTGGGAATGGGGCCGGTTCCTGCCAATTGTTCCCAGGGCTGGGCCACTTTCATCTTTTTTGTGTAGGGAGGATATTGTTGTTTAGGAGGGCCTGCCTTAAAGGCTGCTTGGGCTTCTTCTTCGGTGGGGAATGATTTGTATCGCGCTTTCTCGAAGCCTTCAACTTGGAGGCGACAGTCGTTCCAATTGTCGTACACGCCGGGCTTGTGTCCTCTCCAAACTACGTAATATTTTCCGCCGAATGCCATAGTTCATGAGGTTGCCGCCTGCACTGATTCCATGACGCGGAGGATGTTACCGCTCCAAATCTTGCGGATGTCGTCATGAGAATATCCTTCGCGTAGAAGGCGGATGGTGATGTTGATAAGTTCGTTTGATGCGCGGCATCCGATGAGTTGCCCTCCGCCGTCGAAGTCGCTTCCTATGCCGATGTGGTCTGTTCCGACCAATGCGGCGATGTGGTTGATGTGGGCTATGGCTTCGGAAAGTGTGGCCTCTTCTGCATCTTTGCTGATAAATCCGGAGTAGAGGCAAATGCATATAATGCCGCCCTGCGATGCTATTGCCCTGATTTGATCGTCGCCGAGGTTTCGCGGATGCTTGCATAAAGCGCGAGCGGAGGAGTGCGAGGCTATGATTGGAGCGCGAGAGGCCTCGATTGCGCCGTATACTGTGGGCTCAGAAGCGTGCGAAACGTCAACAATTATCCCAAGTCGATTCATCTCCTTAACAACTTCGCATCCAAAAGGGCTTAGGCCGTTCCATTCCTCCTGTCCAATGGCTGAATCGCAAATATCATTGGCTCCGTTGTGACATAAAGTGATATAACTCACTCCCATTCGCCTAAGCGTATCGAGGCGCGCGATGTCTTTGCCTATTGCGTATCCGTTTTCTAATCCGAGGAAGATGGCTCGCTTTCCGTCGCGCTTCAGGCGGAGCAAATCCACTGGAGTTCTGGCGATGCCAACGCGGTCCGGATTGAGAGCTTCCTGCTTCAAGAGGCATTGGAGGCGGTTGACGGCGTAAGTCCAAGCGCAATCGTAGCCTTCGGCTGTGCGTTCTGCTTGAGGGATATAGGCCGCCATGAAAGCTGCATCTATCAGTCCGGCCTCCATGAGCGGCAGATTGACTTTCGATTCGGTGAAAGGAGGCACGAACCGACCGCCAATGCGATGCCCTAAGTTGAAATCGCCATCGTATGCCATTGGAGAATCGGTGTGGAGATCAATTGTCGGCATGCTGCGATGCAGCGATTTAGCCTCGGCAAAGCGTTGCGCATCCTTAACTAACATGCGAAAAAGTTCAATCGACGCCTCATCTCCATTCGCCGCCATGCCTTCCGGATGCCATTGCAGTCCAAAAACCGAATATTCCGGATGCTCAATTGCCTCAATAATACCATCTGGAGCCGTTGCCGACACAACAAATCCCTGAGCCGGAGCCTTTACCGCCTGATGATGAATGGAGTTTACATTTATCTTATCCGATTTCAGAACCGAATGAAGGCGCGTTCCGCGAACAATTCCAACGGAATGCGACGGATATTGCCTCTCCATTTCCTGACTGTGCTTAATGGCCGGCTGCGAATGTTGGGCATAAATATCCTGCAACAGCGTTCCTCCGAAAGCTGCATTCACAAGCTGATGCCCGCGGCACACGCCCATTATCGGAATCTGGCGGATGAAGGCTATCCGAAGCAGCAGCAAATCATATTCATCACGAAATGGATCAACATCCTGAAGCTGCGGAATCGGCTCTTCCCCCAAAAGTATCGGATTAATGTCGCCTCCGCCGCTGAATAGCAAGCCGTCGAGATCGGCCACAATCCTGTGCATAGCCTCCGGATCGAGCATGGCGGGAATCAAAATCGGAGCTCCGCCTGCTGCAAGTACCGAGCGAACGTACAGCTCATTAACGCACGACTGCCCGTCCTTGCGGTTGACGGAGATACCGATGCGCGGGGGATTTGCTAAAGGAATAAAGCAATCGGCTTGCTGAAATATGGAGGCTATCGTTGAATTCATTAGATATTTTCAGGCATCGATATTGGCATAAGTCGCATTCTCTTCGATAAATTCACGTCGCGGAGCTACTTCTTCGCCCATTAGCATCGAGAAAATCTGGTCGGCCTCGGCAGCGCTTTCTATCGTTATCTGCTTGAGCGTGCGGTTCTCCGGATTCATTGTCGTTTCCCAAAGCTGATGATCATTCATTTCGCCCAAACCTTTATAACGCTGAGTGTGGATTGCGCTTTCGTTTCCTCCGCCATATTTGTCGATAAATACTTGCCTTTGTTGATCCGTCCAGCAATATTCCTCCGTTTTCCCTTTTTTGCATAGGTAAAGAGGAGGCGTTGCGAGATATACATATCCGTTGTCTATCAGGGCTCTCATGCGGCGGAAAAAGAAAGTCAGTATGAGAGTTGCGATGTGGCTTCCGTCGACATCGGCATCGGTCATAATAATGATTTTGTGATAGCGAAGCTTGCTCAGATTGAGCTCCTTAGGATCGTCTTCCGTCCCAATGGTTACTCCCATTGCGCGGAAGATGTTTTGTATCTCTTCGCTCTCAAATATTTTGTGCTCCATGGCTTTCTCTACGTTTAATATCTTGCCTCTCAGCGGGAGTATGGCCTGGAACATTCTATCGCGACCCTGTTTGGCCGTTCCGCCTGCCGAATCGCCCTCAACGAGGAAAAGCTCGCAGTCGTCGGCTATTCTCGATGAGCAGTCGGCGAGTTTACCAGGAAGTCCGCCGCCGCTCATAGCGGTTTTTCGCTGAACAAGTTCCCTTGCCTTACGGGCCGCCTGGCGGGCTTGGGCTGCAAGTATAACCTTGTCGACAATCACTTTAGCCTCCTTCGGATGCTCCTCAAGATAATATCCAAGAGCTTCGCCAACAGCCATATCCACGGCGCCGGTCACCTCATTATTCCCAAGTTTCGTTTTTGTTTGCCCCTCAAATTGAGGCTCGGCCACTTTGATTGAGATAACCGCCGTAAGCCCTTCGCGGAAGTCATCGCCTTGAATTTCCACCTTTGCCTTCTCCAAAAGCTTTGAATCTTCGGCATATTTCTTGAGCGTACGGGTCAAAGCGCGACGAAATCCAGCCAAATGTGTCCCGCCTTCAATAGTATTGATATCATTTACGTAGGTATATACGCGTTCGTTATACGAAGTATTATACGTCATTGCGACCTCAACCGGGATTCCTTGCTTCTCTGTAACAATATGTATAACGTCGGGAATAAGTTTCTCCTTTGCGCGATCGATGTATCTCACAAACTCTTTCAAACCTTCTTCTGAGCGGAAAATCTCCGACTTATACGCTCCGTCGTCCCTCCTTATGCGCTCATCTGTAAGCGTTAAGGTAACGCCCGCATTAAGGAAAGCCAGCTCGCGCAAACGAGTTGCAAGAATATCATAGCGATACTCCGTTACATTAAATATAGATACATCGGGCTTGAACGAAATCGTAGTGCCGGTTGCACTCGACTCGCCCGTAACTTCAATATCGTGAAGGCTTTGCCCTCTGGAAAACTCCATCATGTAGACCTTTCCGTCGCGCGAAACCTCCGCCTTCAAGTAGTCAGAAAGCGCATTGACGCAGGAAACTCCAACGCCGTGAAGCCCGCCCGATACCTTATAACTCCCTTTATCGAACTTTCCGCCCGCATGAAGCACCGTTAATACCACTTCCAGAGCCGATTTTCCCTCCTTTTCATGATAATCAACCGGTATGCCGCGGCCATTATCTACAACTGTTATGGAATTATCCTCATGAATAAATACATCAATATTTGTGCAATAACCCGCCAAAGCTTCGTCAATAGAATTGTCAACAACCTCATACACCAGGTGGTGCAAGCCTTTTTCGCTGATATCGCCAATATACATTGCCGGCCTTTTCCTCACGGCCTCCAGGCCTTCAAGCACTTGAATACTCTCCGCAGAATAGTTACCGTCTGTATTTCTTATATCTTCATTCATATATTTATGGGTTAAATTTCAATGATTCAAAGTAGTATAATAAAAATTTCGAACAAAGATAACAAAAAAAGAAGGGATAAAAAAAGAAGATTTTGCTCCGCTTTACTTTTTCGCAAGCCCCGTTCGCGGAAATAAAAAAGCCAGACCTTTTGGCCCGGCTCACAATTTAATAAATTATGCAATGACTATGCCGTTGCAAGCGAGTTCACATGTTTGGCAAGCTTCGATTTCAAATTCGAGGCTTTATTCTTATGAATAATATTCCTCTTAGCGAGCTTGTCGAGCAGCGACGATACCTTAGGCAACAGCGTCTTAGCCTCGCCTTCCTCAGCAGTGGCCCTAAGAAGTCTGACGGCGTTTCTCGTAGTTTTTGCATAATATCTATTGTGCAAACGCTTCGCTTTATTTTTCCGTATCCTTCTTGCATTGTTATGCCTCATCCTTTCCAATGATGATTTCTTTGTCTTTTTCACCTCTTTGGTAGCCATCTTATTTTTCTTAATTAAATATTATTTTGAATTGTAGCCCATAGGGGAATCGAACCCCTCTTTCAAGAATGAAAATCTTGCGTCCTAACCGATAGACGAATGAGCCTATTGATTTGCGAGCGCAAAGGTAGAATATTTTATTTAACCTCCAAACGAATCTAAAAAAATTGCCCCCGCGCGCTTTACACTTTTTTCTATCTAAATCTGCAGCCTCCAAGTTCAGCCGCTTGCTCCAAAAGCATCTGCCGGCTTAACCGAAGGCCATTTTCGCGCCCTATACGCTATCACTTAATCAGCTAATACTCTTATTATTATAAATTGAGCTTCGGCTCGAAAAAATTCCTATAGGAATTAAAAAAAATTCCTATAAGAATTTTCAAAAATTCCTATAGGAATTTTTTGAAATTCCCTTAGGAATTTTT
>JAITHO010000206.1 GCA_031279915.1 Tannerellaceae bacterium | reverse complement strand
CTCCAATCTCAAAAAATTGCACCTCCCATACGACCTGGAAGCCGCAAATGTTAAAAGTTTTCCACCTCCCAGACGTTGGGAAGTGGCAAATGTTAAAAAATTCTTGCCTCCCAGACGTTGTGAAGTGGCAAATGTTAAAATTTTCTCGCCTACCAGGTGTTGTGAAGTGGCAAATGTTAAAATTTCCTCGCCTCCCAGACGTTGTGAAGTGGCAAATGTTAAAATTTCCTCGCCTCCCAGATGTTGTGAAGGCTCCAGAAAAACAAAATGGCGGCTCCCCACTGGTACATTCGCGCATACCTAAAGCAATACGGCTTGTGAAGATTGGGCGGGGCATTACATTCTTTTCCGGATCGTTTTCAGGGCTATGTTCAATTGGTTCTCCACAGTTTTTGGAGAGATACCGAGCTGCGCAGCTATCTCGTCGTTGCGCAGGCCCTTCTTGCGGCTCAGTTCGTAGATGCTTTTGCGTCGGGGAGGCATTTGGGCTACGATGAGTTGTTCGAGCAGCTCCAGTTCGCGGGCGTAGATTTCGCTTTCGATAGTGAAGCTCAGCTCGGTTTTTCCAAGAGTTTCGGCGTATGTGTCTTCAAGGTATTTATGTTCGAGATGATTCAGAGCGCTGTTTTTGGCCATGCGGAAGATGTAGGCATTGAAGGAAGTCGCGATGCTCAGGCGTTGGCGATATTCCCAAAGCTTCATGAACACATCCTGCGCGAGCTCCTCGGCAATGGTTTCCGATTTGATCAGCTGGTTGATGAAGAATTTCACCTTTGGAAAATATTGCATGAACAGCGCTCTGAAGGCTTCGTGACTTCCTTTTGCAAGTTCGGTCAGATACGATTCGTCGTTGCGTTCCATACGGCATGCCTGCTCAGCGGCTTGCAGCCTTTACCATTCAACGGGCAGTCCTGAAGCTCCGGGTTCGTAGTCGGATTCGTTAACAAAGCCCAGCTTGATTTTCTCGCCTTCCTTCATTCTGTTCCAAACCATTCGTTCGGCTCCCATGTAGGGATAGTTGTCGAAGATGGCTCCCTTGCCATCCATGCGCGGGTCGGCTTGTTCGGCGAGTAGGCTGAGGAGTTCGGTTTGCATTTCCTGTTTCAGTTGGAGGAAGTCGGGCATGTCGACTAAGTTGCTGGTGCAATCCTTGTCGGCGGCGATATTGTATAGCTCTTCGCTGCTTCGCTTGCCCATGGATAGGTTCCAGAGGGCGGCAGTCGCGGGATTGCGTCGCGAGCGGATCACCTCCGTTTTGGTGGGGCTTCCGTCTATGTTCAGATAGCCCGTTTCAGGATTGCCGGCCGGCCAGCGCGATGTTTCGAAGTTCATCAGGTAGAGATAATCGCCGCGTATGATGCCACGTATGGGATAGCCGGCGTCGTCGGGGCGTCCAACGTCGTGTCGCTCCTTGCCAATCAGAACCCTTTGCCGGTGATGGCCGTCGCTTTTGTCGTACAGAATATCAGTAAAGCTCTTGCCGGTGATGGGGGCCATGCCCGACTGTTCGGGGCTGAGGCCGGCTACTTCGAGGAAGGTCGGCGCCAAATCAATAACGCTGAGGAGCTCGCTCGATATTCGTCCCGGATTCGCAATTCCCTTTCTCCACATCACCGCAAAGGGAATATGGTTGGAATACTCGTACTCCTGCCCCTTGCATCGCGGGAAGGGCATGCCATGATCGGCGGTAACGATCACGAGCGTATTGTCGAGCTCGCCTGCCTCTTCCAGGGCTTGCAGTATTGCAACTAAATGACGGTCGAAGTGCTCAATCTCCAGCGCATAATCCAGCATATCGGTACGCACCGTTTCGTTGTCGGGCCAGAAAGAGGGGACGGAATCTATGTCGCTTATGCTCTTGCCCGCTCTGATGGAGGATGCATATTCATATCCCCTGTGCGGTTCGCTTGCTCCGTACCAAAAGCAGAAAGGCTTTCCTTCGGGCTTATTCTTGAGGAACTCTCGGAAGTTGGCGGCATAGTCAACGTTGGATATTCCCGAGGTAGGCGGCTTGAGCTTTATCCCGTTCAGCATCTTGCCGACGATGTCGCGCTTCATGCCGGCCGAGTCGAGAGCCTGTCCGGGGCCCCAGCCTTTGCCGGTAGCTCCGGTATAATATCCCTGTTGGGCCAAGGCTTCAGGATATGATTTGAATTTGGCGGGGAAGTCGGGCCAGTGATTAGCCGCCGCTTCGAGCTGCCAGGAGTTCCGTCCGGTGATCATGCAGGAGCGCGAGGGAGCCGACTTGGCGTTGCAGGTATACATTCGCTGAAAGAGAATCCCCTCGCGAGCCACCCGATCGAATCCGGGCGTTGATACCCATTTCGTTCCGTAGGCGCTCGCATGAGGGAAGGAGATGTCGTCGGCCACGCAGAAAAGTATGTTCGGCGCCTTCTCCGCTTCCTGCTTTCCGCATGATGAAAGGGAGTAGATGCCAAGTGTGGCGGTTGCCAGTGTGATAAAGTTTTTGTTCATGATGATATTGATTTTATGTTAGGCTACGCTTATTCGGGGCATAAACAGAGGCTCCTCAGCTTGCAGGGCATGCAGCATCTTCAGGAGCAGGGCGGCCTTTAGTTCCTGCTGAGCGGGAACGTCCCAGAGGTTGGTCAGCTCAGTCGGATCGGCCTCCAGATCGAAGAGCTCCCCGTAGGGCCGGTTCATGTAGATGGTGATCTTGTAGCGGTCTTCAACATAAGTTTTGGCGTAGAATTTTGTCGGTTGGAAATGATTCTCCACAACGGCAAAGCCTCGCGCCTGTTCGGCTTCTCCTTTCCAAACCCGACTCTGATCTTTACCCGACATACATTCCGGCTGCTTTATTCCTGCCAGGGCGAGGAAGCTGCGGGCCAGGTCGACGGTTGATTGCAAGGCATCCGACCGCACTCCTTTCCGCAGAGCTCCCGGCACGGCGGTTATCCACGGAATCCGGATCAAGTCTTCGTAGTGATGGATAGCCTTAGCCGTTAGTCCGTGATGTCCGAGGAAGTGTCCGTGATCGGTAGTGAAGACGATGGCCGTGCTCTTCATCAGATCGAGCTCCTCTAACTTATCTAGCAGCTTGCCGATGTAGTGATCGAGCATGGAGATCATCCCGTAGTACGTAGCCATATTCTTAGCCCGCACCTCCCTGTCCTGCACTTGATAGCCTGCGCCGTGCACCCAGTGCGGCCTTGATTCGCCATCTTCCTTCAGCCACGAGAAGTCGGGGCGCGGCCTTTGGGTCAGCCCGAAGTGCGGCGGCTTATCGTCAAACTCTCCAGCAACATGTTCCGGCAGCTCCATATCCTCCGGCTTATACATCGAGGCCCAGGGCTCCGGCACGAGATAGCTGGGATGCGGATCGAAATAGCTTGCCCAGAGGAAGAAGTTCTCATTCTTGCCCTTGTATTCCTCCAGCATAGCTCCGGCTCGCTCCGTTATCCAGGTGTTATAGTGGAATTCTTCGGGGATGTTCCAGCGATGATGTTGGGGTTCGCTGTTGCCTGTCGGCTTGCGAAACCAGTCGCGCCAGTTCTTGGCTCCCTTGCTTTCGAGCCATGCGGCGTAGTGCTGTCCAACGTGCGCCTCGTCGGTATGATTTCGGGTGAGCTCCACGTGTTCGAATCCGTAGTATGGCCCGTTGTATGAGCGCCAGAAGTCCAAGTCTTGCAGTATGGGATAGGCCTCGCAGGAGGGATAATCGGGCGTTCCCTCTAAAGGCTGGAAGTGTGCTTTGCCTATTAGAGCGGTGCGGTATCCAGCCTTTAGGAAGCAATCGCCCACGGTCAGCTCCTTCTCCGATAGCTTTGTGCCGAGCGACCATGCTCCGTGCTGCGAGGCGTATTTGCCGGTGATGATGGAAGCCCGCGTTGGCGTGCTCGTCGGGTTATTGCAGTAGGCTCGATTAAAGACAATGCCCATGCGTGCCAGCCGGTCGAGGTTGGGCGTATGCAGTCGGGGATTGTTGTATCCCATACACATGTAGTGATGCTGATCGCTCGTGATGAGCAGAACGTTTGTTCCCGAAGGAGGCGGGTCGGCGATGCGCTTGCCTGCAAATTCCTTGTCGTATCGCTGGAGCAGGCGCGGGGCGATGCGATAGTTAGTGTCGTTTGGGCATGGAGCCTCTCCGAAGGTTGATGCTCGGAGGAACGAGAGCGATCCGGCGGCGCATCCCAGGCCTGTGAAGGCGATAAAAGTTCGTCGTTTCATAAGTCACCAATAATATTGTTGTGCAATTGATTTCATTTGGGGATAAGCCGCATCCTCGTCGCCATAGAGGCGCTTCAGTTGCAAGAGTTCCGTTTTCAGTTTGTCTCTGATTTCAGCCTTAGAGGCATCGTTATATACGTTGCGCATCTCCTTTGGATCCTCCATCAGGTCGTACATTTCCCAATCCGGTTCGACGGGCTTATCCACTGCTCCTTTCATGCCGAGGGCTTGGCCGTAATAGAAGATAAGTTTGTATCGGTGATTGCGTATGCCGTAGTGCGCCGTCACGTTGTGGGCTCCGTCGGCATGCATCCAGTAGCGATAGTATACGGAGCGTCGCCAATCGTCGGGGCTATGTCCGGCCAGGTTTTGCCTGAAGCTGCGTCCTTGCATCCATTGCGGCGCAGATACTCCGGCATAATCGAGGAAGAGAGGTGCGAAGTCGATGTTCAAAGCCAAGTCGTCCATAAGCGTTCCGGCCGGAATCTCCTTAGGATATCGAACCATGAAAGGCATCCGCAGCGATTCCTCGTACATCAATCGCTTGTCGAACCATCCATGCTCTCCGAGGAAGAAGCCCTGGTCGGCGGTATATATCACGACGGTATTCTCTGCCAAACCTTCGTCGTCGAGGTATTTCAGCAGCCGCCCGACGTTCTCGTCTATGCCGGCAATGCATCGCAGATAATCCTTCATGTATAGCTGATAAGCCCAGCGGCGATGCTCCTCGCGCGGCAAGCCTTGCGGGATGCTCGTTTTCAGATCGCGCTGGTTCAGATGCTCCATGCTCATTTGCAGCAGGCCGGCATATCGTCCCTTCCCATCGTAATCGTCCAGCAGATTATCAGGTTCGGGGATGACTGCATCCGCAAGCAGATCCTTGAATCGTTCGGCAGGCTCCCACGACCTGTGCGGGGCCTTGAAGTGGCACATCACGAAGAAGGGCTGATCGCGGTTGGCCTTCTCCATGGCCTGTATAGCAAGATTGGCGATCACATCCGTTGAATGTCCCTCATGCTCCTTTCCGCCGCTTCCCCAGGAGCCCTTTTCAATCAGCAGCGGATTATAATATCGCCCCTGCCCCGGCAGAACATTGTAGTAATCAAAGCCGGCAGGCTCCGTTCCCAAGTGCCATTTGCCGATGATAGTCGTGCTGTATCCCGCCCCCGACAGTTCTTTGGCCACATTGGGGTGGGCGGGGTCGAGCTGGTCGCCAAGGGTGTAAACCCCGTTGCAATGCGAGTATTGTCCGGTAAGGATAGCGCCTCGGCTGGGGGTACTGATAGAGTTGGTGACGAAGCAATTCCTCAGCCTTGCCCCTTCGGCGGCAATGCGGTCGATGTTAGGCGTGGGAAGAACTCCGGCGAGCCTTCCCCCGTAAGCGCTGATAGCCTGCGACGCATGATCGTCGGCCATAATAAAAAGGATGTTAGGTCGCTTTTGCTGCCCGTAAGCCGTAGCGCACAAAAGCCCTGCGCCCAAGAGGCAGGCGCGCGAATGTTTAATGATCTTTAGTCTGTGCATGGTATATAAGTTTAAAATTTATAGTGAGGATGATTTTTGATTCGCTCGCGACTATTTCCCATAGTAGCGAGCTGATTTTATTTTCTAAATGTTAATATTTTTAAGGGATAACGCCATTTGAAAAATTTTGCCACACCCACATCGCGAAGAAACGCCAAATAAAAAAAAAGTGGACAGTCACATCGTGTGGGTATCCCCAAATAAAAAAAAAGTGGACAGTCACATCGCGAAAAAACGCCATTTGAAAAAAATGGGCACACCCACATCGCGAAGAAATGCCATTTGAAAAAATTTGCCACACCCACATCGCGAAGAAAACGCCATTTGAAAAATTTTGCCACACCCACATCGCGAAGAAATGCCATTTGAAAAATTTTGCCACACCCACATCGCGAAGAAGTACCAAAAATTTTCAGGGCGCCTCCTGAGGGTTAGCAGGCGACGGGCAATCGGGGATTAGCGGAGGAATCTCGCTGAAGAGGGGGAATCCGGTGATGCGGTCGTTCTTGTCGAGGCGCCGGCGTTGCCATGCAGGATGGTCGCGCGTGTCCTTTTGCCATTGAACGAGCTGCGCGGCCAGTTGCCGGGCGGCCTTAACGTGCATCTCCACATCGGCAATGTTGTTCAGCTCATAAGGATCGACCTCCAGGTCGTAGAGCTCAACCATTGGCCGCGGCGCTGTGAAAATCTGCAACTGATCGCAGCGGATAGTCCCCGCGCGCTGCATTTCCTTCAGCTCATACCAGCTCGGGCTCGAGCTCAGGTCGGCAGCCGTGCCGTGGGGCAGATGATAGTAGGCGTTATAAATCAGCTTGTACTTTTCGGTGCGCACGCATCGTATGTACTCATCAGTATCATGCCAGTTGCGCTCGGCAAAGATGGCCTCGCGCCCGCGGCCCGAGGGATCAGCCAGCAGTCCGGCGAAGCTCTTCCCATACATATCCTGCGGCGGCTTTATTCCCGCCAAATCAAGAAAAGTTGCTGCAAGGTCGACGGCGCTTATGAGCCCGTTAGAATGCTCGGAGCCGGGCCTGATCTTGCCATCCCACACGAATATCAGCGGCGTTTGTATGCCCGAATCATACAGGCTGCCCTTGCATCGCGGGAAAGGCATCCCATTGTCGCTAAGGAAAACGATAAGGGTATTGCGGCTCATGCCCTTTTGCCGGAGGATGTCAAGCATGCGGCCAATATGCCCGTCCATACGGCTGATTTCGTCGTAATAAGACGCCAAGTCCTCCCTTGTTCGCGGACCGTCGGCAAGATAAGGCGGAGGCGTGATGCTGTTGGGGTCGTTAACTTGTGGGCAAAGATTGCGATCGTAGGGTCGATGAGGGTCGGTAAATCCAACCCAAAGGAAGAATGGCTTGCCGCGGCTCTCGTCGAGGAAAGTTGAATAGTGCGCAAAAGCCTCTTCGTTCAAGTCACCCTGCTCATACTTGGCAGGAATCATGCGATCGAACTGCTTGTCGCCCTCCGGCCCCCAATGCGTTTTGAGCATGGAGCCGGAGAAATATCCCGCCTCGCGAAGCCAGCTCGGAATCATTTGCGTACCCGGATTCAGCGGCGTATGCAAATCCTCGGTACCGATAGAGTGAGCAAACCGTCCGGTCATCATGCTTGTGCGCGAGGGGCTCGACTGCGGCGAAGTGAGGTAGGCATTCCTGAATCGCAGTCCCTGAGCCGCCAGCCGGTCAACATTAGGGGTGCGGATATTGGGATTGCCATAGCAACCAAAGTCCATTCCGGCATCATCGGCAATAAAGACAAGGATATTAGGCTTAGCGCTTTCCTGTCCCGCAGCGGCAAGAGGGAGGGGAAGAGCTAAGGCAAAAGGTAGGGAAGATTTTGTGTAGTTCATGATAATGTATTTAGGGTTGATAATATACGCCGTTTGAAAGTCATTTTTCAAAAGTATTAAATTAATTCAGTTCGATGGATATGTTGGAGATGATGTGTTACGTTTGCTCTCCACGATTGTCATACATATATAATATGGAACGCGAGATATTCATACAGAAAGTGCTGCCTCTGCGGCCCCAGCTTGTAAGCTGCGCCAGGCGAATGATGAACAGCATAGAGGAGGCCGAAGACGTCGCCCAGGAAGTATTGCTCAAGCTCTGGATGATAAAGAGCGAGCTTCCGCGCTACCGTAGCATCGCCGCTCTGTCGGTGCAGATCACCAAGAATCTTTGCATCAATGCTCTGAAGGCGAAGCAGAGGCGGCAAGCGCAGGAGGTTGTTGAGAGCGAGGCCGTCGACTCCGTTTCGCCCGATCTGCTCCTTGAGGAGAAGGACCATGAGCTGCAGCTTTCGCAAATCATCTCCCGCTTGCCGGGGCTTCAGCAACTGGTTTTGCGGATGAAGCATCTGGAGGGGATGGAGATCGACGAGATTGCTGCCTGCACAGGCGCCTCGGTGGAGGCTGTGCGCATGAATCTATCGCGGGCCCGTAAGAAAGTAAAGGAACTTTTTTTCAAGATATCGAAATGACAACAGAAAATAAACATGACAGAATGGCCGCCATCGTCGAACGATTCTTCGAGGGCGACGCCTCCGGAGCCGAGGAGCAGGAGCTCTACGCCTATTTTGCCTCCGAAAGTGTTTCGGCCGAGCTTGAGCCTTATCGTTCGTTTTTCAGATATGTATCGGAGGAGATGCCCTCCGCTCTGGCGGCTGTTGAGCCTCTTCCGCTCCCTCCGCAACGAGCCAATCGCCGATCCGTTTGGCGAATCATCGCATCGGCGGCAGTTGTGGCGGCTCTGATAGCAGCAGGGCTCAGCCTGGGGCAGAAGGGTAGGGTAGGGGAGGTCGATCC
>JAITHO010000174.1 GCA_031279915.1 Tannerellaceae bacterium | reverse complement strand
GTCCTGTATTATATAATTGGAGGGTTTCTCCACTGTGGAGAGAGCTTGTATTTTATAATTGAAAGCTTTCCCCACTGTGGAGAAAGTCTGTATATAATAATTGAAAGCTTTCTCCACTGTGGAGAAAGTCTGTATATAACAATTGAAAGGTTTCTCCACTGTGGAGAAAGCCTGTATTTGATAAGTGAAAGGTTTCTCCATACGCGAGAATGACATAGATGGGCGGGAATGACCCCTTTGGGCAATCGAAAACCTGTTGGAACATTTAGCCTCATTAGAAAAATCTCCAAGCCAGTAGATCATCAGGAATTGGCCGGCCTTTTTGGCTTTAGCCGGCTTTTTTGTAACTCGCAGCCTGAAAACATCAGTTATACATATAATATATTGCACAGTTATGAAGATAAAAGAGATTATTCGGGAGATTGAGCGGCGGGCGCCTGTTGCGCTTCAGGAGGGCTTCGACAATTGCGGAGTGCAGGTGGGCGATGTCGATGCGGAGGCGATTGGCGCTCTGATTTGCCTTGACGTAAGCGAGGCGGTTGTTGACGAGGCCCTCGCCCATGGATGCAACCTTATCATTTCGCATCATCCCTTAGCTTTCAAGCCCTTCAAATCGCTCACGGGGCGTAACGACACTGAGCGCTGCATGATGAAGGCTTGCCGGCACGAGCTGGTGATTTATGCGGCGCACACTAACCTCGATAATGCCCTTGGCGGACTGAATTTCGTGCTGGCTCGCCGGATAGGCTTGCAGTCGGTTCGCATCCTGAGCCCTAAGGAGGGCGCGCTGCTGAAGCTTGCCGTCTTCGTTCCCAACGCTCATGCCGAGGCCGTTCGCAAAGCGATCTTCGAGGCCGGAGCCGGACAGATTGGGATGTACGATTCCTGCAGTTTCGCAGTTGGAGGCGAAGGGAGCTTCCGTGCCGGCGAGGATTGTCGGCCATTCTGCGGCGAAGTGGGCCTTCTGCACAAGGAGCCTGAGATGCGCATCGAGACCATCATGCCGGCCTATCTCAAGCCGTCGGTCGTTCGCGCCCTGCTCAATGCCCATCCCTACGAGGAGCCGGCCTTCGACCTTTATCCCTTGGCAAACAGTTGGGCCGGCGCCGGTTCGGGCATAATCGGCGAGCTACCAAAGGAGGAAGACGCCCGCGAATTTCTGCTTAGGATAAAAGGACTATTTGGATCCGAGTCGCTGAAACATTCGGCTATCCTCAAACCGATGCTCAAGCGGATAGCGGTTTGCGGAGGCAGCGGATCCTTCCTCATTCCGGAAGCAGCATCCGCCGGCGCCGACATCCTCATCACAGGCGAGGCCAAGTATAACGACTATTACGATGCAAGCGATCGGGGCCTGCTGCTGGCAGTCGCCGGCCACTACGAAACCGAGTGGGGAGCGGCCACCGAAGCCCTTAGCGAAATCATATCCAAAAAATTCCCTACTTTTGCGCAACATATTTCTAATGTTAATTTTAATCCCATAAAATATTTATAACCCGATGGCAAAGAAAACAGTTGTTGAAAAAGAATTTTCGGTGGAAGATAAACTCTCCGCCCTGTACAAACTTCAATTGATGCTTACAGAGATCGACAAGATCAAGACCCTCCGCGGCGAGCTTCCCCTCGAAGTACAAGACTTAGAAGACGAGATTGCCGGGCTCGACACCCGCTTGCAAAACTATCAGGCCGACGTAAAGGAATACGAGTACGCCATACTCTCTCAGAAAAATAAAATCATGGATTCCAAAGGACTGATTGAGCGATACCAGGGCCAGATCGACAATGTTCGCAACAATCGCGAGTATGATAATCTGTCGAAGGAGATAGAATTTCAAGGTCTTGAGATACAATTTTCGGAGAAGAAGATTCGCGAGTTCAATGAAATCATGGCATCCAAGAAAGTAGATATAGCCCACCTTGCCGAGAATCTCGACGGTAGGCGTTTAGATCTGGAGCAGAAGAGCGGCGAGCTCGACACTATAGTGGCCGAAACCCGGCACGACGAAGAGAAGCTCCGCGAGAAAGCAAAGAAACTCGAAGGCAACATCGAACCCCGCTTGCTCACCGCCTTTAAGCGCATCCGCAAAGGAGCCCGCAACGGACTCGCTATCGTTTACATCCAGCGCGATGCATGCGGAGGTTGCTTCAACAAAATCCCGCCCCAGAAGCAAATGGACATCAAGCTCCGCAAGAAAATCATCGTTTGCGAATACTGCGGACGCATCATGATTGACCCCGAACTCGCCGGAGCAGAAAGCAAATAAGCACGGAACGATGAGACGAGAATGGCAGCCGATAGGCAAGGAATTTGAAGACATACTCTTCGACTTTTATAAAGGTATAGCCCGCATTACCATCAATCGTCCGCAGGTTCGCAACGCATTTACCCCAGATACAACATCCGAAATCAGCTCAGCCCTCCTTGCATGCCGCGAGGAGGCCGACATTCGCGTGGTCGTCATCACCGGAGCAGGCGACAAAGCCTTTTGCTCCGGCGGCGACCAGAATGTTAAGGGCGAGGGCGGATACCTTGGCCGCGACGGCGTTCCGCGGCTTAACATCCTCGACGTTCAGAAGCAAATCCGATCGCTGCCTAAGCCGGTCATTGCCATGGTCAACGGATACGCCATAGGCGGTGGCCATGTTCTCCACGTTGTATGCGACCTCAGCATCGCTTCGGAGAATGCAGTCTTCGGACAAACCGGCCCGCGCGTAGGCAGCTTCGATGCCGGATTCGGATCCTCCTACTTGGCCCGCATTGTTGGACAGAAAAAGGCTCGCGAGATATGGTTCCTCTGCCGTCAGTACTCGGCCATGGAAGCGCTTGAGATGGGATTGGTAAACAAGGTCGTCCCTCTCGATCGGCTGGAAGACGAAACCGTTGCATGGGCCGAAGCTATGATGATGCATAGCCCCCTCGCTCTCCGAATGATCAAGGCCGGACTGAATGCCGAGCTCGACGGACAAGCCGGCATCCAAGAACTGGCCGGCAACGCCACTCTCTTATATTACCTAACCGACGAAGCCCAGGAGGGCAAGCAGGCCTTCCTCGATAAGCGCAAGCCCGACTTCGAACAGTTCCCACAATTCCCTTGATCAGACGGTGACAGCCGCCTCCTCTCTCCAACTTTCCACTTTTCGTACGCAATTGCTATTCCGGCAGCCAGCCGGAACGTCTCGTGGCGTTTACTCTGCAAGAGACGTTCGCTATGTTATGGTTGCAAGGGTCGATGATCCTCTTCGCTGGGGAATCGGAGAGTGTTCGCCATTGCCGCTTCTTAGCTGCGACGATCTGCCCGACTTTGATGAGCGCCTGTCGGATATCTGCCGGAAGATAGAAGAGGCGGGCGGATATGATGTCGATATGCTTCGCCCCTACCCTTCCATCTTGTTCGGCATCGAAACGGCTTTCCGGCATCTCGATTCCGGAAGCTATGCCCTTTGGGATACGGATTTCTCGCGCGGCAAGCAGGCTATCCCCATCAATGGCCTGATATGGATGAGCGACAGGCTGACGATGCTGCGAGAGATAGAGGCCAAGCTGGAGGCAGGCTTCCGGTGCATCAAGCTCAAGATCGGGGCTATCGACTTTGACGACGAGCTGTCGCTCATCGGCCACATCCGCCGCAGCTTCTCAAAGTCGGAGGTCGATATTCGGGCAGACGCTAACGGAGCCTTCTCGCCGAAGGATGCGCTTGAGAAGCTGGAGCGGCTCGCGGCCTTCGATCTGGAGTACATCGAGCAGCCCATCCGTGCAGGACAATGGGATGCGATGGCCCGCTTGATCTCCCAATCGCCCTTCAGCATCGCTCTCGACGAGGAGCTCATCGGGCATAATACTCCAGATGCAAAGCAGTTGTTGATGGAGGCCCTCCGCCCCCATTTCCTCATCCTTAAGCCTACACTCATGGGCGGCTTCAGCGGATGCAACGAATGGATAGAGCAGGCGCGGATGGTCAATGCCGGCTGGAGGATAACATCGGCCCTGGAATCCAACATTGGCCTCAACGCCATCGCTCAGTGGTGCGCCACGCTCTCGCCCCATAGCCCGCAGGGCCTCGGAACCGGCAATCTTTATACGACCAACGCTCCCGCACCTCTCGAACTCCGCGGGGCATGCCTGAGCTTCAACAATTCAACCGACATCCCTGCATATCCCCTACCTCTTCGCCACGGCTCAATCAGCATACAAACCTCAGGCTCCACCGGCCGACCGCGCTCAATCAATATCCGCCAGGAAAGCATATCCCACAGCGCCCAACTTACCCTCCGCCGGCTCGACCTGCGCCCAGGCAATCGTGCGCTGCTCTGCATGCCGCGACAATACATTGGTTCGCAAATGATGCTGGCGCGAACCATTGTCGGCGGGCTTAATCTGCTTGAGATAGAAGCCTCCGGCCATCCGCTTTCGGGCCTCTCCTCAGCATTCGACCTCATCTCCATGACCCCTTTGCAAGCATACAACTCGCTGCAAGTTGATGCCGAGGCAGCAACGCTCCGACGTGCCCGCAACCTGCTCATCGGAGGCGCCGCCATCCCTCCAAGCCTTGAGAATGAGCTCGCACAATTCCCAAACGCAGTATACTCCACCTACGGAATGACCGAAACCGTGTCGCACATAGCCCTGCGCCGCATCAGCGGGCCCGAAGCCTCCGCATGGTACAGCCCTCTGCCAGGCATTTCATTATCTCTGGGCTGCGATAACACTCTCGTCATCCACGCTCCGGAACTATGCGATGCTCCGCTGCACACCGGCGACATTGCCGAGCTCCTCCCCGACCAGCGATTTCGCATCCTCGGGCGCAGCGATCTGACCGTGAACAGTGGCGGCATTAAAATCCAGATCGAGCAGTTGGAGGATAAAATCCGCAGCCTCATTCCTCAGGCATTCGCCCTCACCCATGCGCCCGATCCCAAGTTCGGCCAGGCTCTGACCTTGCTTGTGGTTGATGCCGACGTCGATAGCCTCCGCCAGAAGCTTAGCGAGGAGCTCGCTCCCTTCGAACGTCCGCGCCGCATCCTTGTCGTAGACGCCATTCCCATCACTCCTACGGGCAAGATCGACCGTTCGGCCTGCCTCGCCCTCGCACGATAGTCGGCGCAAGCATTTTTGGTACCAAAAATGTCCGAGTAGAGCTCATCCAAGGATTTTTGGTTCCAAAAATGGCTCGAGGAGGCTTCATACAAGCATTTTTGGTACCAAAAATGGATCGGGGAAGGCTCGTACAAGGATTTTTGGTACCAAAAATGGCTCAAGGAGGCTTCATACAAGCATTTTTGGTACCAAAAATGGATCGAGGAGAGCTCGTACAAGGATTTTTGGTACCAAAAATGGATATAGGAGGCTTCGTACAAGCATTTTTGGTACCAAAAATGGCTCGAGGAGACCTCATCCAAGTATTTTTGGTACTAAAAAAGCCGAGCTTGGGGCCCGGCTTTTTGATGTTGGTGCAGATTTTCGCTGCGGCTATGCGTTGCGGATGACTTCGACTTCCATTTGTCCGGTGCTGAAGTCGGAGTAATAGGCCGTGTCGATGAGGATTTTGAAGCAACGGATTTCGCCGTTGGGCATGTCTTTGAACTCGGGGTGGCGGGAGTAGAGTTCGGTCAGATATGCCTGTTCTTCGGCCTCGGTGGGGGCTGCGACTGTGCCGTCGACGGTTACCATCTCGGCGTCGGTCATTACGGAGAGGCTGATGCGCGGGTTCTTTGCCAGCTTTTGTCCTTTGATGCTTCGCGGATCGGTGCCGAAGAATATGGCATCGCCTTCAAGAACGTATTGTTCGATCACGGAGGCTCGCGGCTGGTTGTCGGCAGTTGTAGCGATTACCGCTACGGCTTGTTTCTTTAGTAAATCAATAACTCGTTTCATGTGTCTGTAATTTAAAATGTATATGAATTAATATATTCGGTAGCCTATCGCTATTGTGAAGTTTTGCGACTTGAGCGAGTAATCGCTGTTGCCGGTTAGCGCGAAAACGGTTTTGAGATTGTCGCTTGCAAGATTGGCGAGTCCGTGCTCGTAGTTGGCGTAGATACTAAATCTTGCGTATTCGAATCCCAGACCCACTCCCAGTCCGTAATCGAGGTTTTTCATGAATCCTGAATCACCGAAGA
>JAITHO010000062.1 GCA_031279915.1 Tannerellaceae bacterium | reverse complement strand
GAAAGGCTGTCGGGATTTCGATTCAAGCTTTCGGAAGTTTCCGAAAGGCTGTCGGAGTTTCGATTCGAGCCTTCGGAAGTTTCCGAAAGGCTGCCGGGATTTCGATTCAAGCTTTCGGAAGTTTCCGAAAGGCTGTCGGGATTTCGATGCAAGCTTTCTGAAGTTTCCGAAAGGCTGCCGGAGTTTCGATTCAAGCCTTCTGAAGTTTCCGAAAGGCTGTCGGAGTTTCGATTCAAGCCTTCTGAAGTTTCCGAAAGGCTGTCGGGATTTCGATTCAGGGCGATGTTTAAAAGTTGCAGGCGGCCTTTGACGGGCTTATCTCTCTCCTAAGCAAAAAAGCCCTAACGCTTGCTTGCGCCAGGGCTCTCATGGATATATATAGGAGGTTTTAGTGTTCTATTTTAAATAGACTTTTTCGACTACTGATGTGCCGCCGGCTTCTATCTGCACTATGTACATGCGCCCTGAGGTGAGGGGAAGGAGGAGGCTGGAGATGTTAATTCCTGAGGCGGAATAGATGACTGAGCCTTGCATGTTGTATATGCGAACGTTGCCTGTTGGCGCGGCATTGGATATTATTTGTATGCCTTGGCCTGTTGGGAAGACCCGGAATGGGGCTGGGGCTACCTCGGTATCAGTATAGCCGAAGGTGATGCCTTTGCCGGTGAATCCCATGCGGAGCAGGAATCGTTCGTTGCTTTCGAGGGCTTTTGTGTTGACGGGTTTTGCGGCCATGAAGGTATAGGTTGATTTGGATGGGCTGAGGCTGATTTGCTTGTTCGTGAGCCTGTCTTCGAGCACTACGTCGTATCCAAAGCTTTCGAGGCCGCTAAAGTTGAGAGTTACTTCGCCGGCTTCCGCGTTCCGGAATCCGAGGCGAACGGGTGCGGCGTCAAACATGCTGCTGCTGTTGACCTGGAGGGCTTCGTTGCCTCCCGAATAAGTATAAACCGAGAGTGGCTGGTCGTTATAGATAATGACCGGCAGGTTGTTTTTGCTTGTGATAAAGCCGGCTTCCATATCATATAATAATAGTGCGGAGGCTGTGGAGCTGCCCTGCGTGGCGGTGATGTTGAGTTTGCCGCCGCTGATGACGTTGGAGGCGCGAAGGGTATAGGAGTCGACGGGCTTGGTTGTTGTCCAGTTGGGCGACATCCATACGGTTTGTATATTATTGCCGACAACTCCTGCTGCTTTAGCGACGAAGAAGGATTGCAGTGGCGGGATCCACTTTAGCTCGCTTTGGGTTGGATTGCTCACCGTTCCGGAAAATTCGTAGCGGTTGCCTCCCGGATTGAAGGCCACGGAGGTGAAGCTCGCGTTCAGCTCTCCGTTCCAGATGTAATATCCGTTCTGGAAATTGGGAGCGTTGTTTGTGATGAAGGAATCTATATTGAGGTAGGCCATGTAGGGATTCACCACTTGTATGAGATTCCAGCCGGCATTGTTGAAGGGATAGCTTGCTCCTGTTCCGCCGTATACCCGAAGCTGGAAGCGGCGGTTGGCATTGAGAGTTATTCCGTCGATGATGAATTTGTTTTTATTGCCTCTATTCGGAAGATTAACGCCCAGATAGGAGTTAGCAGCTCGTGGGAAGGAGAGCGCGGTTTCTCGCGTAACGCTGTTGCTTACAACTTTTAGGTTGAAAGCTCGCCCAATTTCGAGTTGCTGTCCGACGCTGGTCATGGTTGCCGTGAATCGGCTGTGCGCTGCGGCGCTGCTCGTGACGTCGGCGTCAGGATTAGCTTGCTGAAAGAGATTCATGAAGGCGTCTCCCTGCGGAGCGTTGACGGCATTGTTTGTATAATAATAGTCTCCGGAATACATATCGGCGAGCGGGGCCGACCACATCACGAATCTGTCGAGCTCCGAAGGCTTGAGTTTTATCTCCACCGAGGCATTATGATACGTCAGCCCGTGAGGATTCTTGAGCATGGCTCTATCCTTCACTAATATATCCCGGCAAGTTGCGTTGCTTACGATTTCGGGGAAGTTGTTTACCGATGATGGAATCACCACGTCGGCACAGTTTGTTGGAGCCCATTGCACCGGAGTTTGTACGCCGTTTTTCATCTGCACCCAGTTGGCCGGGTCGTTCCAGTTGCTATCGTACACTCCTGTCCATATCATCTGATAGTCGGGAGCTCCGTTATAATTGACGAACAGCGAGAAGAAGCCGTCCGGGAAGCCCCCATTGTATAACGTGGCAGCATTGGGAACGGTAGGAGTGATTAGCCAGCTTTCGGTGGGGCCGCTAACGCTGGAGGTATGCGTAGAGCTGTTGGCATGCACAACGGTAGAGCCGTCGAGCGTAGTCCATTTGTAGGCAGTGCTTGCCGGGCGAACCAGCAACTGTATGGTATAAGGGCTTGGAGAGTTCGGACATGTGGCGGCCCCGTTCTGATCGCTGAGCACGTAGATGAAAACCGTTGCCGAGAGCTGTTCGATAGCCAGCGTCACCGGATTCTGCACCGTAAACTCATACTTGAGCGAGTCGATATTATTAGTAAGCGACGCAATGCCGTGATTGCGATAAATCAGCTTGCTGTCGGCGCCAGAGCCGGCAACGGTAAGCACGCCCGCCTTAGGCATCATCGTAACATTGTCGAGCAGATTAAATCCTGTGGCAAAGACATAGCTCGGCAGAATATCATTGGCAAGCACGTCGAGAAGGATCTCCTGATACTCCTGCACAGTATAGTTTTCGGGTAAAACATCGTAGCATCTGGGAATGTATACGGTGAAGGTAGAATCGAAGCAGGCATTGTCTTCGGTAAGCTTAACCGTGTACGATCCCTGGGCAAGTCCGGTAAGGATGTCGGTAGCATAAGTCCAGGTAGCTCCGTTGTCAACGCTGAACTTTGGATTGTATCCGCCGGTTACGTTAACGGCCAAGCTTCCGCGAGTCGCTCCTCCGCAGTCGGAAGTGACAACAGGATCGGCATGTATGAATCTTTTATGGACATGTAAGGTAGCCTCCGAATTGCCTCCGCAACCCGGGATGCCAATAGTCAGAACAAGATCTCCCTCCGTTGGATTGTTGATTATTCTGTAAGGAATATCCACAGAAGAATTGTTTGGCGGAACGACAACCGCCGTCGGCATAGCCGTTCCGTCGGGCTTGACGATAGATCCGGCAGCCGCGCCTGAATAGGCAATGTTGAGAGTCAGCGGCTGCGAGCTGGGCGTAACAGCGATAGTGATATGGCTGTTCGAGCAACCCTCATACATGTGCTCAACTCCGCTAACGTTGTTAACCCAGTTGGTGATACCCGTTCCGATGCTGAAGCTGCCCGCTTTGAGGAATACTCCGGACCCCCAGCCATCGTCGCCAACATTGGATATGGCCAGCTTGAGATGGTATGTCACTCCTGGAATCACATTGGCTTCCGCCGAAAGTTTGACGGTTCTCCCGCTGTATTCCATAAATGGAGCGTTTGAGTATACAGGAGTGTAATATTCCGGATTATGTGCACCTTGTGGACCTACTAATGGAGCCCCATAATCGGTCGCATTGTTGTTCGCATAGGGTATTTGCCCCCAGTTCACATTATTTATAGATACCACATTTGTGGCTGTCATAGTTGTAGGCAGTGTTGCGATATTCACGTGCGGGTCGCCTGGAATGTCTGGTCTCCAGATAAAGAATCCAAAAACATCGCTTACTGTACCGCCTACAAAATTTGGATATTCTTCAGATGCAAAAACATATTCAAAGCTGATATGTCCTTCCTGCGGAGTGAAATCAAACTCCAGGATAGCCCCATGGAACAGGACATGGCCTTGGGGAATGAGAGTTAGCAAGTCCGGATCTGCAGATGTATTATGAGCGCCGCTACTACCGCTCACACCATCACCGAATGCGTTCGGTCCTTCCGATTGATTGCCTCCTCCGGTAGTCATCAGTATTCCTGACGGCATTGTAGGCTCTCCATCCTCATCATCTCCAAAAGCAAGCTCTCCATGATCAAAAAAGGAAAGACTGTGGTCGGTATCTGTCCAGGCAGTACCGCTCCAGTGCAATCCATGGAACTGCACATTCTGAACCAGTCCGCCGGTAGCGCAAGTCTGTCCGGCATTGTTCAGGAATACTTGCAGAATTAGTTCTTCTGGAGTCAGAGCAGCCATGCCTGCATTGCGGTTAACCTGGATACTCTCAATGGGTGGAGGGTTTTGCCGTGATTTCTTTGTCGGCATTTGCTGACGTCTTATAAACATACTGTCGGTTGTCGCGACAGAGGTTCTTGCGGGGATGCTGGGCGTCATCGTCAGGGAATCCGACGCCGGATACGTTTGCTCTTGTGTTGTTGGTAGTGGTGGTGTTGTCAATAGAACCTTACCTGTTGCAGCGTCCGCGCTTGAGTCGGAGAGTATGATTGCAGGAAAGAGCGCTAAACCTGTACATACTATGGCTGCCTTCAAAAACATTTTCATTCGATAATTGTGTTTTTTATGCATGTAGGAAATTTATAAAAGCAAAGAAAAGTAATCCAAAATACCAATTAAGTCGCAGCTTTGTCAGCAAGCAGCATTATGTTATTCGGCCACAAAGTTACTGATGTTTTTGGAACTTCCAAATAAAAACGGAACTTTTTTTTCATTAAATCAAGGGTGTAACCTAAAAAACAGCATTTTCTTTGTGTTTTTACTTGAAAATCCACCAGCCACAGCCTGCGATTATTGTACAAACAATATCCGCAACAAGGAGCGAAACAATCTTGGATTTGTCAAAATAAAAATAAATGAGCCCAATGCCTGTATTTATGCAAGATAAACAAGAGCTTTAAGGCGAAATATTGCATTCGCCGCTTTCATTTTGATAATAGGATTTGTCGTGGATGAGTTTTTTTCGTCGTATGCGAGCTTGGAAGTAGATTTTGGCCTAAACAATAATAAAATGACTGAAAGTTGGCGGCCAAAAACCTCTAAAAATTTTCAGCCGCCATTGGATTGCATAATTAAGCCGGCAGGCAGAGGTCGGCGGCAACTTGGTCGGCTATCTCCTTTCCTACGAGATATTCGACTACTGCCAGGGCGAAGGCAAAGACCGATCCGGGACTTTTGCCGGTGATGACATTGCCGTCGGTAACGACTGGCGCGTCGGTGAGTATCGCCCCTTTGAGTTGCGGTTCGAAGCTCGGATAGCAGGTTGCGCGTCGTCCTTCGAGCAGGCCGAGTCCGCCCAGAACTATTGGAGCGGCGCAGATAGCTGCAACGAGCTTGCCTTTATTGTAGTGCTCAACGAGCAGCTCCTTGAGGGGCTCGTGCTCGTTCAGATTGGCGCTTCCGGGCATTCCGCCGGGGAGGATCAGCGCGTCGGCTTCATCGGCATCGGCGACATCGAAGTTATCAAAGGCCATGTCGTATTCCACGGCAATATCATGGGCGCCTAATGCAGTTACATCTTCCTCATCCTCTGTGGAGACTAAGATCACGTCAATGTCGGCCCGGCGCAGTACGTCGGTAATTCCAATGGCTTCTATCTCTTCGAAGCCGTCTGCTAGGAAAATAAATGCTGTTTTCATTTTGTATGTTTTTTTATATGTATAAATCTGTGCGGCAAATATAATCACTGATTGAGATATTAACGGAAGATTTTCGTCTGCCGGTTGTAATGCTTGATTGGAGGGAAGGGGGGCGCTCTGGGGCGAAGCCTTCCAAGTTTTTATCTTTGCAAACATCATTGTGATAATATCATTTAAAACGATACTCATGAAAACAGTTATCCACACAGATTCTCTGCAAATTGAAGAGTTTATTCGCGGCTGCGACGTATGCTTTGTTGGCATGGCCGACGTTGATGGCACGCCTTATGTTGTGCCGATGAATTTTGGCTACGAGGCTGGCGTCATTTATCTCCATTCAGGGCCGGAAGGCCGGAAGTTGCAAATCCTTGAGCGTAATCCGAGGGTTTGCATAACGTTTTGTGCGGGCCACAGGCTTGTGTGGCAGCATCCCGATGTGGCTTGCAGCTACAGCATGAGCTCACGCAGCCTGGTGGTTAGCGGCACGGTGGCCTTTGAGGAGGAGTTCGACAGGAAGATTGATATCCTTAGGATCTTCATGCGGCAGTATTCTGAGCGGAAATTTCGCTTCAATGCTCCGGCAGTCAATAATGTCAAGGTATGGAAGGTTGCGATCGAGAGCGCGAGCATGAAGGTGAAAGAGTTTGGCGTTTCGCGCAAAAACTATCTGCCTCCCGAGGATTAATTATATACATATATATAATGTATAGGATGAAAAGGGATTTTATGGACTTGGCCATGCTCGAGCGCTTTGTCGGCAGGCAGAAGGTGGCCCTGGTGGGCTCGGTTGATGGGGATGGTTTTCCGGCGGTAAAGGCGATGCTGATGGTGAAGAAGCGCGAGGGCATCCGTGTGTTTTATTTCAGTACGAATACGTCCTCGATGCGCGTTGGACAGTTTCGGGAAAATGGAAAGGCTTGTCTGTATTTCTATCGCAAGGCTTGGTTCAGGTATCAGGGCTTGATGCTGCGGGGACAGATGGATGTGCTGGAGGATGCCGACATCAAGCTTGCCTTGTGGCAGCGCGGCGATGAGATGTTCTATCCTGCCGGCCCCTCGGATCCGGATTATTGCGTGCTGCGCTTCACGGCAGTCGAGGCTCGATACTACTGCAATTTGCATACGGAGAGTGTGCGCCTCTAAGCCGTATACATATTATATAATTTGAGATTGCTTGGCTGGGGGGAGAAATTGTCAGTTTAAAGGGTCGTTTAAACTGACAATCGCTGCTGTAAATGTATGCAAATAGTTGTGAATACCAAGAGGGCATTTGAATATTATTTCTTATAAAATATTTTAAGCCGAATAAGGCGGAATCTTGATTTCATATATCAGCAGAAGCCTGGATATATAGAGATTGATGAATAACCTCATTATCTCTATTACAACT
>JAITHO010000185.1 GCA_031279915.1 Tannerellaceae bacterium | reverse complement strand
TGGACGGAAATAACACTTCTTATCGGCGTCCAGCAGTTTTTTGACGCCATGAACGAATGTTTTTTTGGCAAACAACTTTTCTCGTGGACAACGACACGTGTTTTATCTCCGCCAAAATATTTTTGAAGGCTTTTGATTTTTATTTTTTGTTGCGCTTTATTTTTTGAGCTTGAGTATTGTTGTGATGGCGGGGAGGGTGGATGGCGGGGGCGGATTGAGTTGTTGGAGGGGAGCGCTGTGTTTTTCTGGATTCTGAAAGTTTCGGTTACATTTGCAGGCAAGTAAATCATTAAATTTTTTATATGAAATTAAAGGTTGTGAGGCTCCTTATTTGGGTTGCATCTATGTTTATGGCTTCGTTTTTTCAGCTTTCGGCGCAACGCAAGGCGCCTGTGATCACGGGAGCTGAGCAGATGGATTTGGTTGTGGAGTTGCTTGGCGATAAGCGTGTTGGGCTGGTTGTGAATCAGTCGTCGATTCTGGATCGTTCTCGTGTTCATTTGCTTGATACATTGCTGGCTCGTGGGGTGGATGTGCGCAAAGTATTTGCTCCTGAGCATGGTTTCAGGGGGATGGAGGAGGCTGGGGCTCCGGTTGACGACAGTCGGGATGTGCGTACGGGTTTGCCGGTGTTGTCGCTCTACGGTCGTAATCGCAAGCCGGCGGCGTCGCAGCTATCTGATCTTGACGTGCTTGTTTTCGACATTCAGGATGTTGGGGTTCGTTTTTTTACTTACATCAGTACGATGCATTATGTGATGGATGCTTGTGCGGCGAGCGGCAAGGAGTTTGTGGTTCTTGATCGTCCTAATCCTAATGATTTTGTGGATGGGCCGGTTAGGAAGAAGGGCTACGAGTCGTTTGTTGGTCTTGATCCTATTCCTGTGCTTCACGGCCTTACGGTGGGCGAGTTGGCGTGTATGATTAATGGCGAGGGATGGCTTGATGGCGGCGCGGGCTCGTGTCGGCTTCAGGTTGTGAAAATCAAGAACTGGCGTCATGGGGCTCCTTATTTTTTGCCGGTTAAGCCTTCGCCTAATTTGCCGAATGACTTGGCGGTTCGTTTGTACGCTTCTTTGGGTTGGTTTGAGGGGACGAATATGAGTATTGGTCGGGGCACGTTCTTTCCTTTTCAGTTGATTGGTTATCCTGACCCTTCGTATGGTGATTATACGTTCGTGCCTGAGGCTATTGAGAATATGGATACGAATCCGGTGCATAAGAATAAGGTATGCTATGGTGTCGACCTTAGGGAGATTGCTTTTCCGGGTGGATTGACGTTGCGATATGTGATGGACTTTTTCGAGAAATCCGGTCGCCGGTCGTCGTTTTTTTCGCGCCCTAACTGGTTTGATTTGCTGGCCGGCGAGGCTAATTTGCGTCGTCAGATTTTGGCGGGGATGAGCGAAGATGAGATTCGCCTTATGTGGCAGGAAGAGCTGGATGCATACCGTTCGATCCGCTCCAAATACTTGCTGTATGCTGATTACATTGAAGTTCAGGAATAATAAAGAGAATATTAAGTCGTTAATAATTGAAACATATAAAATGATGAGAACATACAATTTTTTCAACAATCTATTTGGCTGGATAGCATTTGCAGCCGCGTCAACCGTTTATTTACTTACGATTGAGCCTTCGTCGAGTTTTTGGGACTGTGGGGAGTTCGTTTCGTCGGCGTTTAAGCTCGAAGTGGGTCATCCTCCTGGGGCTCCTTTTTTCATGTTGATAGCAAATCTGTTTGCACAGTTTGCGTCAGATCCTACGCAGGTTCCGGTAATGATCAATGTGATGTCGGCTCTGTGCAGTGCGTTTACCATCTTGTTTTTGTTTTGGACGATCACTCATTTGGCTCGCAAGATTGTTGGAACCGATGGTTCAGAGCCTACGTTAGCTCAAACGATTACGATCATCGGCTGCGGCTTGGTTGGTTCACTTGCATATACGTTTAGCGATACCTTTTGGTTCAGCGCTGTTGAGGGCGAAGTGTATGCGTTCTCGTCATTGTTCACGGCTCTGGTGTTCTGGTTAATTCTGAAATGGGAGGATGTTGCTAACCGTCCGCACTCTGATCGTTGGATAGTATTGATTGCTTACTTGATGGGCTTGAGTATAGGGGTTCACTTGCTTAATTTGCTCTGCATACCGGCCATTGTTCTGGTTTATTATTATAAGCGCTTCCCGAATCCGAGTTTGAAGGGCACGCTCTTGGCCCTGCTTCTGTCGTTCGCCATAGTTGGCATCATGATGTATGGTGTGGTTCAAGGCTTAGTTGAAGTGTGCGGATTATTTGAGCTCTTGTTCGTTAACGTGATGGGCATGCCTTATAATTCGGGAGTCTTCGCCTACATTATTATAGCAGCCGCCATACTTTTTTGGGGGATATACGAAACGATGCGTCCGAAGGTAGATGCCATCCGTTTGAAGATAGCCTTCCTTCTCAACGTCATAATCCTTGGCATACCCTTCATCGGTAGCGGATACTGGTTGGGAGCATTGCTGATAATAGCTCTGGGCGTATTCCTTTATAAGATGAAGGAAACGAAGGTAAAGCTGATGAATACAACGCTGCTGTGTCTTATGGTGATCGTTATAGGCTATGCATCCTTCGCCCTCATCATGATACGCGCTTCGGCAGATACTCCTATGAATCAAAACGACCCTAAAGACATATTCACTCTGCGAACGTACCTGGCTCGCGAGCAGTACGGCGATACGCCTCTGCTATACGGCCCGACCTTCGTATCCGACGTCAAATACGTAGCCCAAGGCGATAAACTCGTCCCTCAATACTCCGAAACAGAACCGGTATGGAATCGCGTAATCAAGAAGACGTCGAATGAAAAAGACCGCTACATCGTTACGAGTCACAAGCGCGATTACAAGTTCATCGACGAGCTGAACATGCTTTTTCCGCGCATGTACGACACTCAACCGCATCACGTAGAAGGCTACAAGAGCTGGTCGGGCTTTAAGGGCTCTCCGGTAACATACTATCAGGGCAGCGAACAGCAAACGGTCATGAAGCCAACGTTCGGCGAGAATCTGAAGTTCTTTTTCCGCTACCAGCTATCGTTCATGTATCTGCGATACTTCATGTGGAACTTTGCCGGACGGCAGAACGATATCCAAGGCGACGGCGGCATCCTGAACGGCAACTGGATCAGCGGCATCAAGTTCATCGACGAGCCGCGTCTTGGCCCCTCCGATAATCAACCCTACGACATGGCCAACAATAACGGGCACAACGTTTATTACATGCTTCCCCTTCTGCTGGGGCTCATCGGGCTGTTCTATCAAGCGCTTGCCGGACAGAAAGGAGCGCAGAGCTTCTTCATCACCCTCTCCCTCTTTTTCATGACCGGCATCGCCATCGTACTGTATCTAAATCAGTATACCGACCAGCCGCGCGAGCGCGACTATGCCTACGCCGCCTCGTTCTACGCCTTCACGATATGGATAGGCTTCGGAGTGGCCGGCATAGCCAAGATCATCGAGCGATATGCGAAGGCCCCGGCCGTTGTTGCAGCAGGAGTAGCATCCGTGTTGTGCATCATTATTCCTTTTCAGATGGCAGGGCAAACTTGGGATGATCATGATCGTTCCGGACGGTACATCTGTCACGACTTCGGCAGCAACTATCTCCAATCCTGCGAGCCAAACTCCATCATCTTCACCAACGGCGATAACGATACCTTCCCGCTATGGTATGTACAGGAAGTTGAAGGCATACGCACCGACGTGCGCGTTTGCAACACCAGCTATCTGCAAACCGATTGGTATATCAATCAGATGAAGCGCGAAGCCTACCAATCTCAGCCCCTCCCCATCTCGTGGGACTACGAAGACTACCGCATGGGAACGCCGCGCGACAATACCCGCATCATACAAGCGCTCGACCAGCCGGTCGATCTCGGATGGGCGCTCGACTTTGTTCGCTCGAACGACGAACGAACCAAAAAGCTTCCGAGATACGACGAACCGATAGCCTTCATTCCAACGCAAACCCTCCAGTACAAGGTCGACTCGGCAGCCGTAGTCGCCAATAAAGTCATTCCGGAAAAGCATGAGCCCTATATCCTCAAAGAAATGACCGTCGACTTGCAAGGCAAATCAATGATCGGCAAGCAAGAACTTGCCATCCTCGACATGATTCGCACCAACAACTGGAAGCGGCCGATATACTATGCCATCACCGTGCAGTCAGACCAGTACGTTCGCCTCGACGGATACTTTCAGCAGCAAGGACTAACCTACCGCATCGTTCCGCTCGACGTTAAGAACAATCCGCAGCTCGCCGTCAACACCGAACTTATGTTCGACAACGTGATGAACAAATTCAAATGGGGAGGCATCGATAACATCAAGCCCGAAACCCATCCCATCCGCCGCCTCTTCAAGAGCGACACGCTGCCCGCCATCTACATCGAAGAGAACTCCATGCGCATGTGCAAATCCTATCGCATCAACGTCTTCGCACAGCTTGCCAGAGCCCTCATGGCCGAAGGACAAAACGAGAAAGCCCTCCAGGTACTCGACCGCTGCGTTGAAGTTCTACCGCCCGAGAACATTCCAATGGATGTCAATTCATGGTATATAGCCGAATTTTATTTCCGCCTCGGAGCAAAAGAAAAAGGCGAGAAAGTATTTGCCGAAATACTCAAGATATCCAACCAAAATCTCAATTGGTACTGCCGCCTCAGCCCGCCAATGCTAAAAACCGTAAGGGCAAACATGGAAAACAACCTGTATATAATGAGCGAAGTGACGCGCTTTGCCGAGCAAAACGAATCCGAGGTAGCAAGCGCCTACAAGCCTAATCTCGAACACTACATAACGGTTTACACAAGGACATTCCCACAGAGCCGTAACTAAACCGATGCTTATCGAGCAACCGCCCTTCCTATACAGGGCGATATTCCCGGGGGCGATATGGAGAAAGCCGGCCAACGAAAAATGTGTTTATCTCTCTTTCGACGACGGCCCAAGTCCCAATATCACCCCCTGGGTTTTAGATACGCTCGATCGATTCGGCATCAAAGCCACCTTCTTTTGCGTTGGCGACAACGTGAGGAAGCACCCCGACGTTTATCGCATGCTCCTCCAGGCCGGACATAGCGTCGGCAATCACACCTTCAACCACATTCAGGGCATCTGCACCCCCACCTCCGCCTATATGGCCAATGTCGACAAGGCGGCGCAACTCATCCATAGCCGCCTCTTTCGTCCGCCCCACGGACATCTGCGCCTCCCGCAAATGAACGCCCTGCGCAAGCAATACGACATCATCATGTGGGACGTCGTCACCCGCGATTATAGTCCGCACATGAGCCCCGAAGGCGTATTCCGCAACGTTCGCCGATACTCCCGCAACGGCTCCATCATCGTCTTCCACGATTCGCTGAAGGCCGAACGCAACATGAAGATCGCCCTCCCGCTATCCATCGAATGGCTGCTGAACGAAGGATATAGCTTCCGAATATTCCCGCACGGCGCCTCGACTTGCCTCTCCAAATAACCTCTTTTTTTCGGCTTCAACATTTCCATCGGCTCGATATTTATCGAAACCTCCGTTTTGCCGGCGGGGGCGGTTTCGATATTTATCGAAACCTCCGTTCTAGCGAAATGGCAGTTTCGATATTTATCGAAAGCTCCGTTTTGACAAAAATGGCGGCTCAATATTTATTGAAACCTCCATTCGGGCAAAAATAGCCTTCTCAATATTTATTGAAACCGTGGATTTGGGCGAATTATAGGTTTCAATAGATATAAATTCCTCCAAAAAGCTATAGCGGGAAGTTTCCATAGACCGTGAAGCCTCAAAACCGTTAGAATTGTATAGTTCAATATTTATTGAGAGCTCCGTTCCGGCGTGATGGGGGTTTCAATATTTATTGAGAGCTCCGCTATGGCGTGATGGGGGTTTCAATATTTATTGAGAGCTCCGCTATGGCGTGATGGGGGTTTCAATATTTATTGAGAGCTTCATTCGGGCCCCTACATTCTATTGGCCGGATGTTTTTTTATCTAAAGAGGGTGAATTCATTTACTCAAGATCCCCAGCCCGCTTGGCAGGCTCCCCTCCGGAGGAAGGAGAAACTTCACCCAGGCTAAGTAAGCCATCAACAGCGCAATCTTGGCAGAACGGAATGCAGCCGGATTTCAAAAAAGCCAGCTCTACAATTAAACTATTGCCGCCGCGCTGCGTCTAAAGTTAAATTTAGAAATCATGTAAATACATTAGGCTTATTATTATGAGAAAGAAAATAAGATGGAGCGTTATCACTCTTATTGTTTTATTTATCATTGGGATGATTGCATATCCCTCCATACGTAAACATTTCGGAAAAGATGAGACGGCGGGTCCGGCTGGCGCATCGGCTCAAAGCGATTCGCCGTACAGGAGGCCGGCGCTCAACATTAATGCTGAGATTCTGCGCCCGCAGGAGCTTACCGACAAGATTATCACCATCGGCACTGCTATTCCTGACGAGGAGGTTGACCTCTCGTTCGAAACTTCGGGCAAGATTGTGGCCATATATTTTAAGGAAGGGACGCATGTGGGGAAGGGCGATTTGCTGGCTAAGATTAACGACAAGCCGATGCAGGCTCAGCTCAAGAAGCTGGAGGCGGAGGTTCCGCTGGCCCGCGACAGGGTATATCGCCAGCGAGCTCTTCTGGAGAAGGATGCTGTGAGCCAGGAAGCTTTCGAGCAGGTTACGACCGACTACGAGAAGCTCATGGCCGACATCGAGCTGGTGAAGGCCAACATTCTGCAAACCGAGCTGCGGGCTCCTTTCGACGGCATCATCGGCCTGAGGTCGGTGAGCGAAGGAGCTTACGCTACGCCATCTACTCAGATCGTTAAGCTCACCAAGGTTTCGCCCATCAAGATCGAATTTTCCATAAACGAGAGCCATGCCTCGGATGTATCCGAAGGTACTCCCATCATATTTCGCCTCGAAAACTCCGAAAGGGGAATGCGCGAATACAGAGCCAAAGTATATGCAGTCGAAAGCAAAATGGATCTGTCGACGCGCACCATGAGGGTTCGGGCAACCTATCCCAACGAACGCGAAGAGGTGCAGCCCGGTCGATATGTCTCGGTAGAAGTAAGCAAACATGAGATTAAGAATGCTCTGACGGTGCCCAGCGAGGCCATCATCCCTGAAATGGGGCGCAACATCGTATATCTGTACGGCGCCGGCGAAGCAAAGTACACCGAGATCGTCACCGGGCTGCGTACCGAAAGCCGCGTTCAGGTTCTGGAAGGCCTGGCCGAAGGCGATACGCTCATCACTACCGGAGTGATGCAGCTGCGTTCGGGCCTGAAGGTTACGATTGACAACATAACTCAATAGCGGTTGGGCAATGGCAAACATATCCGAACTGAGTATTAAGCGTCCGGTGCTGTCGACAGTGCTGGTGCTGGTGATTGTGTTGTTTGGTATGATTGGATACAGGTCGCTTGGCGTGCGCGAGTTTCCCAGCGTTGATCAGCCCATCATATCGGTTATGACTACTTATCCCGGGGCTAATGCCGAGGTCATCATGAATCAAATAACTGAGCCGTTGGAGCAGAACATCAACGGTATCCCCGGCATCAGGTCGCTGAGCAGCGTGAGCAGTCAGGGCATGAGCCGCATCACGGTGGAGTTTGAGCTGTCGGTCGACCTCGAAACGGCGGCCAACGACGTTCGCGACAAGGTATCTCGGGCGCAGCGTTATCTTCCTCGCGACTGCGATCCTCCTACGGTATCGAAGGCTGATGCCGATGCCACGCCAATAATCCAGATAGGAGTTAGAAGCGGCAGCCGATCGCTGATGGAGCTTAGCGAGATAGCCGAGCTGGTGGTGAAGGAACGCTTGCAAACGATACAGAACGTGAGCGGGGTTGAGATATGGGGGCAGAAGCGATATTCGATGCGCCTGTGGCTCGATCCGGCAAAGATGGCCGGCTACGGAGTAACCACGCTCGACGTTCGCAGCGCCGTGGAGGCCGAAAACATAGAGCTTCCGTCGGGCAGCATAGAAGGCAATACCGTAGAGCTATCCATTCGAACGCTTGGACTGATGACTACGGCCAAGCAATTCAACGATCTTATAGTGAAGGAAAGCGGCGACAATATAGTTCGCTTCAGCGATGTTGGCCGCGCCGAGCTGGCTCCCGAAGATCTCAAGAGCTTTCTTAAGCGCAACGGCGAGCCGATGGTCATCAACGTCATCATTCCGCAGCCCGGAGCTAATCACATAGAGATCGCCAACGAAGCCTATAACCGCATCGAGCAGCTAAGCAAAGATCTGCCCGAGGATGTATCCATTGAGGTTATCTACGATAACACCCGCTTCATACGCGCATCAATCAATGAGGTTCAGAAAACAATCTACGAGGCATTCATCATCGTTGTGATCGTCATCTTCCTTTTCCTGCGCGACTGGAGGGTCACGCTGGTGCCGGTGGTGGTGATTCCGGTATCAATCGTAGGCACATTCTTTGTGATGTATCTGGCGGGCTTCTCGATTAATGTGCTAACCATGCTTGCCGTGGTGCTGTCGGTAGGTTTGGTTGTTGACGATGCAATTGTTATGGCGGAGAATATATATGTGCGTATAGAGAACGGGAAGGAACCGCGCGAGGCCGGCATCGAAGGTTCGCGCGAGATATTCTTTGCGATTATATCCACAACGCTTACGCTTGTATCCGTATTCCTCCCGATAGTATTTATGCAGGGAATGACGGGCCGATTATTCAAGGAGTTCAGCATAGTGCTGGCGGGAGCGGTTGCGATCTCGGCCTTTGTGGCCTTAACGTTCACGCCAATGCTCTCCACCAAGATGCTTCGATACCGAGACAAGAAGAACTGGTTCTATCGCGTGACGGAACCCTTCTTCGACGGCCTGAACAGGTTCTACGCCGGAACGCTCGACGCCTTTCTGCACCGCAGATGGATAGCCATCATCATAACCGCAGCGCTATTGGCATCCATCTTCTATCTCTGGCGGAAGATACCCTCAGAGCTATCGCCGCTGGAAGATCGCTCGCAAATCAACGTCAACATACGCGGGCCGGAGGGAGCCACCTTCGAGTTCGTTCGCGACTTCGCCGAGCAATTAGGCAACATAGCCGACTCGATTATCCCCGAGCGCCGATCGGTCATGATTCGCAGCTTCGGCGGAAACGGTGGGATGGGCATCATCCTACCCGACATCGACGAGCGCAAGCGCACGCAGATGCAGATAGCCGACGCAATGTCGGAGGCTGTAAGGAAAGAGACTCGCGCGCGTGCCTTCGTTCAGCAGAACTCAACCTTCGGCGGCCAGAGGCAGGGCATGCCCGTGCAGTACGTGCTCCAAGCAACCAACATCGAGAAGCTCCGCGAGTTTATCCCTCCCTTCATCGCCAAAGTAAGCGAGAGCCCTGTATTCCAGATGGCCGACGTTAACCTCAAATTCACCAAACCCGAAACGCGCATAGGCATCAACCGCGACAAGGCCTCCCTGCTTGGAGTGAGCACGCGCAACATCGCCCAAACGCTACAATACGCTCTGAGCGGACAGCGCATGGGATATTATTACATGAACGGAAAGCAGTATCAGATACTGGGCGAGATAAACCGTCAGCAGCGAAACATGCCGCTTTATCTGAAGTCCATCTACGTGCGCAGCAACAGCAATGCTATGATACAGCTCGACAATCTTGTGGATTTGGTGGAGGATGTAGCTCCGCCGCAGCTCTATCGTTATAACCGCTTCGTGGCGGCGACGGTGTCGAGCGGACTAAGCCCTGGTTATACCATTGGCGACGGTTTGGAGGAGATGGACCGCATAGCCGCCGAGGTTCTGGATGAATCATTCCGCACGGCTCTCAGCGGCGAGTCGAAGGAGTTCCGCGAGAGTTCGAACAGTTTGATGTTTGCTCTGGTGCTGGCGCTATTTATGATATACCTGGTGCTGGCGGCTCAGTTTGAGAGTTTCAAGGATCCGTTGGTGGTGATGTTCACCGTGCCGCTTGCCATTTCGGGCGCATTGATATTCATGAGTACGTCGGGGATAACGATGAATATCTTTAGCCAGATCGGTATAATCATGCTGATAGGTCTGGTGGCCAAGAACGGGATCCTGATCGTTGAGTTTGCCAATCAGAGGCAGGAAGCCGGCCTCCTAATGGGCGAAGCCATCCGAACGGCATCGGCCCAAAGGCTCCGTCCGATCCTGATGACAAGCTTTGCGACCATTGTAGGCTTGCTGCCGCTGGTATTCGCTTCGGGCGAAGGAGCCAACGGACGCATTGCGATGGGGATTTCGGTTGTGGGAGGCATGATAGTATCAACATTCCTTACGCTCTACATCGTCCCAGCCATGTACAATTATATATCTACCGACCGCCATAAACAATCATCCAAATGAAGACTACAAAATATATCCGCGCCCTTGCCATACTGTTCATACCGCTCATGGCCGCCGCTCAAGCTTCAGGGCCGGAGGTTTATAGCCTCCAGAGATGCATAGAAACAGGGCTCAGCCGGAACTATTCGATACGTATCATACGCAACGAACAGATCATTAGCAACAATAACGCCACTCCCGGCGCCGCCGGCTATCTTCCAACGCTTGACTTCAGCGGCGGATTGAACGGCAACCTCAACTCTTCGCGCAACGATAGCCCCGAGGGCGTCGACAGGCAAAACAACATAGCCTCCGAAACGGCCAACGCTAACCTCAATCTCTCATGGACAATATTCGACGGCTTCGGGATACAGGCCGAATACTCGCGGCTGAAGGAGCTCAAAAGCATGGGCGAGCTCAATACGCGGATGGCTATCGAGGACTTCATCGCCTCCGTATCGGCCGACTACTATACGCTCATCCGGCAGATGACCCGCCTTGCCAACCTGACCTCCACGCTCAGCCTCTCGCGCGAGCGACTGCGCATCGTTGAGGAGCGATACTCTATCGGATCAATGTCGCGCCTCGATCTCCAGCAGGCGCAGGTGGACTTCAACGCCGACAGCTCAGCCCTGCTCAACCAGCTCGAAACCCTGCATCGCTCGCGCACGCAGCTCAACCGCCTGATGGCCTTCGACAACGTAGAGGAGGTAATAGCCCTGGCCGATTCGGTCATCCTCCCAAACGCCTTCCTCGACGAAGCCGAGCTGCGCAAGAGCACCCTTGAGAACAACGTATCCATGCTTATGGCCGACAAAAACGTTGCAATCTCGCAGCTCGAACTCAAGAAGGCCAAGAGCCGCAGCTATCCATACCTCCGCCTCAATGCCGGCTACGGATACACAGCCACTAATCCCGGCCCTGCCAACCACGACCTCCAGCAGCGCTTCGGACTTAACTACGGCCTCACCGTCGGCATCAACATCTTCGACGGCTTCAATCGCAAGCGCGAACAGCGCAACGCAGCCATCGCCATCGAAAACCGCGAACTCCGGCGCGAAGACCTCCAGCTCACCCTCAAAACCAACATGAGCGACCAATGGATGGCATACGAAAACAATCTTAATCTATGGAACCTGGAGAAATCGAACCTAATTGCGGCGCAAGAAAATTACAGCATAGCCCTCGAGCGATACCGCCTTGGCGACCTCTCCGGCATCCAGCTCCGAGAGGCCCAAAACAGCCTGCT
>JAITHO010000051.1 GCA_031279915.1 Tannerellaceae bacterium | reverse complement strand
CTCGGAGATGCTGATTCTCACAGCCGATTCTGTACGTTATTACTTTGAACTTGGCTACCAAAATTTCAAAGAGGAGAAACATTCGCTCATGCCCGCAGCTTTGTGGACTAAGCTAATGCGGCAGCTCGACCTCTCTACTTTCGCCAGCGTGCAGAGCGGCCCCAGCATGCTGCCTATCGACGGTCTCGACGAGGAGTTCAGGCTCCGGCTGATTAACGGACGGGAGATTTCCTTTGTTAACGGCTTCGGCCCTGAGTACGACCGTCTCCAGCAGTTCCGAGATATGGTTCTTCAGCAACTGCCCGCCACTGTTGTGGATTGATCTCGCCGCCTGCCTGACTTCGGGGGGAGAAGGCGTAATCGGATCGTTATATTAATGTTTCGTTTGATCCCTAGGATTGCAAATTGTCGCGAGCCTCAATGATTCGATCACATTTTGCAAAAAAGATGGGGCCGGAAAATCGATTTTCCGATGCCAGGACAAATGATCCGGGGCCGGAAAATCGATTTTCCAGTGCCAGGACAAACGATCCGGAGCCGGAAAATCGATTTTCCGATGCCAGGACAAACGATCCGGAGTCGGAAAATCGATTTTCCGGTGCCAGGACAAATGATCCGGAGCCGGAAAATCGATTTTCCGTTGCCAGGACAAACGATCCGGAGCCGGAAAATCGATTTTCCGCTACCAAAAATAGACGCGGCCTTTAATAAACTACCATATCGCCTGTAAAAAGAATAAATAGTGGCCTGTGAAGTCGTATATTTTGTAAGCCTGATGCATCATCACTGCATTGATGAGTTCGACGAGCTCATCCGGAGCGGCATTGTTGTATTCTACATTCCAACATTCGCCTCGATATTATCTTTCGGGCAAAGCTCTTGCTTAGTGATGCGCACAAACCTGGAGCCTCGGGGCATGACTGTGGTTGGCGAGACGAAAAAACTTGGCCGCGGAGCCTCGCTAACCTTTGGCATCTTTCCCCAAAAAAGGGTTTGACGAGATTTGCGTATAGCTTTGCCCAAATTCCGATTGCAGCGATTAGCGTGATTCGTGCATCATCATAGTAACGTTAATAAATTTTTTTATATGAAAGATTTCGCTATTATTCTTATTTTTTGCGGCATGCTCACACTATCGACCAGCGTTTCCGGCCCGGTTTATCAGTGGGGAGACTATACGCCGCTGTTCATGGCCAGAGCCGATCTTGAAAATTCGGTTAGCTACAGTCCGGGCGAACGTGCGATGAAGGAGCCTGGAAAGATTTACTACAAGGCGCCCTATATTTTCGTTAACGAACGGTATAAGGGCGTGCACATCATCAATAATTCACAGCCAACCCAGCCTGTTGTTGAAGGCTTCATCATCGCTCCGGGATGCCTCGACATGGCAGTGAAGGGCAATATTTTGTATATAGATAACTCTGTCGACCTTGTGGCCTTCGATCTCGATGCCAAGCAGGTGACGCAGCGTGTGCGCAACGTCTTTCCAACGCCGCCATCGCCTGCCGGAGCTCTCTATTATTACGATGATCGTCATACCGATAAAGTACTTGTGGGATGGAAAAAACGTTGAAAATATTTGCGAAGATCCTCCTCGTGGGCGGCTGCCTATTTCTTGCGGCTTGCAGCATTAACGATGGAGGCGGTGAGCTGGGCAGTCCGGATCAGGGCGTTGGAGGGTCGATGGCGCGATTCACCGTGAAGGGCGATTATCTGTACGCTGTGACCGAGAGCGCTCTGAAGACGTTCGACATTGCCGATGCCGCGAAGCCGCGCTACCTCAGCGGCAAGGAACAAACCCTCAGCATGTGGGCCGAAACAATTTTCCCGCTCGACAGCTTTCTGCTTATTGGATCGCAGCAGGGAATGTATATCTATTCGATTGCGCGCGACGGATTCCCTCAGCAGATTGCGGTGGTTCGCCATTTTACCAGTTGCGATCCTGTCGTTGCCTCGGGGAATTACGCTTATGTGACGCTACATTCCGATGTCAACAGCCGATGCGGACGCGGGCTCAATCGTCTGGAGATTTATGACATAACCGACCACACTGATCCTGTACTCGTTCACGCCGAAGAGGGATTGATACGACCTCTGGGCCTTGGAGTCGACGGCAACAAGCTCTTCGTATGCGACAATGGCCTCAAAGTGTACGACATCAGCAATCCGATCAATCCTATATGGACGGGCGACATCACTCACATTCCGGAGCTCGACGACATACAGCCATACGACGTCATTCCGCTGCACGGAACTCTCCTCCTGGTAGGTCAGGGAGGATTCTACCAGCTTGACTATTCAGGAGAGAAGCTTTCTCTTATAAGCAAGATTACAGTAACAAAAGAATAAGACTATATATAATATGAATAAGAAAATCATAGTATTTCTTGCCATCACCTTCCTAACGATAAACGCCACAGCGCAGGAACGCTCTGCTGTAATCCCCAACAACAACTATCAAATTGGCATCCATCCCGTATATAACCTCGTCAACGGCATGCGAATCGATATCGACCGTAGGCTCAGCAATCCATACAACTGGCTATCGCTCGGCATCGTTGGATACTGGGCTTTCGAGGGCTCCGAAACGACAATCTTTCCCCTGCTTGCTTTCTCCGAAGCTAAGTCGGTATCAGGCGCAGGCGCTATCCTCTCCTTCAAGCATTTTTTCGGAAGAGGACGGCAGATGTTTTTCCTCGAAGCCGGAGCTTCGGCACATTACTACGACATACGGTACGACGGATGGGGATTCCTGAGCTTCCAAGAGGATAATCTCACCTACTACGAATGGCATTACGACGAAATCGCACACCAATTTCCCAAAGTTGGCGGCCATTTGCTGTTCGGCATACAGCTTCCGAGCCGCTCCCGAGTATTTGTTGACGGAGCCTTGGGCCTGGGATACAATCACAGTTTCTACGATCCGGAACTCTTTATGCCGGAAAACTACCGCGTGCTTTACGGCCTCAGCCGACGGGGATTGTATTTCACCGGCGAGTTTCGCCTGGGAATAAGGTTGGGGCGATTGTAAGCCGCTCAACAGTCATCTGCAAAAGGCGCGAAGGAGATATTCCCTCGCGCCTTTTCTTTTGGAGGAGATAATAGCCGAAAGTTATCAACATCAACATTGATTGAGGATGGGCGCAAGCCTGATGCCGCTGCATTATCCTATATTTGCGGCAATCACTAATAACAGACAGATTATGTACAAACAGATTATCGTAGCAACGGCGCTGGCGCTCCTGCCTCTGAGTTCCTGCCGCAATGCGTTGCAAGGAGAGGCAAACAAGCCGGTTCAAATTCAATCGGGATTGATATCAGGAACGACCTCCGAGGACGGCAAGCTGAGGATTTTCATGGGCATACCCTTCGCAGCGCCGCCGGTTGGAGATTTGCGTTGGCGAGAGCCGCAGCCGCCCATTCCTTGGGAAGGCGTCAGGCAGTGCGTCGAGGCTCCGCCATCGGCCATCCAATCCAAACCCGCACCCTTTTACTGCTGGAGCAGCGAATTTCTCATCCCACCGGAACCTATCAGCGAAGACTGCCTTTACCTCAACGTTTGGACGCCCGCTAAGGCTGCCGACAAGCTCCCCGTGATGGTTTGGATACACGGAGGAGGCTTCACCGGTGGCTCCGGAACCGTTCCTCTATACGACGGAGAGGCAATAGCACGCAAGGGAATTGTTTACGTAACCATCAATTATCGCCTCGGAATTTTCGGATTCCTGACCCACCCCGATCTCTCCGCCGAATCGCCCAGCCGAACCTCAGGCAACTACGGACTGCTCGACCAGGTGGCCGCACTTCGATGGATTAAGGACAACATTGCCGCCTTCGGAGGAGATCCGGAACAGATTTGCATCGCCGGACAGTCGGCCGGAGCATTCAGCGTCAACCTCCTGATGGTCTCGCCCCTAACCAAAGGACTTTTCGCCAGAGCCATAGCGCATAGCGGCGGAATTTTCTACGGTAGCAGAGCCCTCAGCACAAGCCTCGCACAAGCCGAAGAACGAGGCAGGCAGCTCACCGACAGGCTCAAGCTATCCATCGCACAGCTCCGCAACATGCCCGCCGACTCGCTCCTGAAGCTCCCGACGCCGAGCAGCCTCACCTTCGACAGCATCTACTTCCCGCCCGTTCGAGCCGCATTCGAGGCCGGACGGCAGCACCACGTCCCGCTGCTAACAGGATGGAACGAGGGCGACGGCGTATCTTTCGCTCCCGCTCCAAGCGCAGCAGCATTCCGAGCCGCCGCCGAACAGCAGTACGGAGCTCAGGCACAGGACTTCCTACGCCTCTTCCCCGCACAAACCGACCAGGACGCCGCCGCTTCCCAAAAACTTGTCAATTCACTCTTCTTCGGATGGAATAACTACGTATGGGCCAGAATGCAAGCCGCTGCCGACTGCCCCGTTTTCCTCTACTATTTCCGGCGCGTACCGCCAGGCGAACCCAACTACGGCGCATTTCACTCAGCCGAATTTGCTTACGCCCTGCATACCCTCGAAAAATGGGAACGACCCTTTGAAGACGCTGACCGTCAACTGGAAACGGCCATGTCCTCATACTGGACGAACTTCGTCAAAACCGCTAATCCAAACGGCAACGCGCTCCCTAATTGGCCCGCCTTCGATCCGCAAAACCCCCAAGTAATGGAGCTTTCCGACCAAATAAAAGCCGCCCCTCTCCCCAACAAGCCGCAGTTGGACTGGGCCCTTAACTAAGTCTCCGCCCGACAGTTATCCGCCCTCCCAAAATCTTCCTGCACTTCCAAGAAAGTCGCCCGCCTTACCGTGAGCGACTTTTTTTGCGCCAACAACATGGCAGTGCGGGCCTAAAAAATCTTGTTTGCGGCTAATTCATGAGCTGCATCGGTTTCAAAAAAAGAGTTTTGAAGCAAATACACTGCATGTATCAGTCGCAAAACTTGTTTTTACTTCAATACATGATATGTATTAGGCGCAAAAAAAGTTTTGACGCCGATACATCACATGTATTAGCGTGAAATATTGCTTTCGTAGTGATTCATACATTGAATTATTCTGAAAATAATGTTTTGGCAGCAATACATGTGGTGTATTAGCTTTTAAAAATGTTTTTAAGTCAATACATGCCATGTATTGGTTTGAAAAAATAGTTTTTGAGTCAATACATGTGATGTATTAGGTTTGAAAAATGTTTTTGAGTCAATACATGCTATGTATTAGATTTGGAAAAAGTTTTTAAGTCGATACATGTGATGTATTCAGTTCGAAGAGAATTTTTAAGTTGATACATGTAATGTATTAGGTTCGAAAAATAGTTTTGAGAGTAAATCGGCTAGTGAATCAGCTTTGACGCTTGTGTTTTGGCTAATTCAGGTGGTGAATCAGGCGTGAAATCTGATTTGGGAAGCAAGAAAGTGGGGTGGGGGGCATGGCGGGAAATTTTTGCGCGTATATTTCAGCATTGAGTTGTATATTTGCCAGCGACCCCTTTCAACATCTATATGACTTATTATGAATAATTCTGCTATCAAAGTAACTATCATCGGCGCCGGAAATATTGGCGGCGCAATTGCCAGAGGACTGTCGCTGGGCTCGGTCGTTAAAGCGGCCGACATTTGCTGCACCGACCGTTCGCAGCATATCCTCGACAGGCTAAAGGCTTGGAACCCTGAGTTTGTAACGTCGCTGGATAATGCGGAGGCGGCTCGCAAGTCGGAAATCATCATCGTGGCCGTGAAGCCGTGGATGGTGCAGCCGGTGTTGGAAGAAATAAAATCGCAGTTGGATTATAACCGGCAGGTTGTGGTTTCGATAGCCGCGGGCGTGACATTCAAGGATTTGTCGGAGTATCTGACGAAAATTACGGCCTTCGGACGGTCGCTTCCGCCGCTCTTCAGGGTTATTCCGAACACGGCTATCGAGGCGCGCAGCAGCATGACTTTCGTTTCGGCCTGCAATGCCTCCGAAGAGCAAACGGAGCTGATCTTGCGGATGTTCGACGAGCTTGGGTCTGCGATGCTGGTTGACGAGCGGCTGATGGCTGCCGGCACTGCTCTTGCCTCCAGCGGCATAGCATTCGCCCTGCGCTACATCCGTGCGGCCATCGAAGGCGGCGTGGAGCTCGGATTCTACCCGCATGAGGCCCAGGAGATAGTCGTTCGCACGGTGAAGGGCGCGGTTGACTTGCTGCTGGCCAATCACAGCAATCCTGAGCAGGAGATCGACCGCGTGACTACGCCCGGAGGCATCACGATTCGGGGGCTGAATGAGATGGAGCTGTCGGGCTTCACCTCGGCGGTTATTCGTGGGCTAAAAGCTAGTAAATAGGGGGAGATATGTATATGAAAAAGTATGTTTCAATGATTATCATCCTCCTTGCAGCCTGCTCTGTTCAGGGCAAGGATTTGCGGGAGCTGCAACAGGCCTTTGTTGACCTCAAGTTCGGCATGTTTATACATTTCAATATCCCAACCTTTACTAATCACGATTGGCCGGATCCGGATGCATCGCCTGCCATATTCAATCCTGCCCGCCTCGACTGCGATCAGTGGGCCATGGCTGCCAAATCGGCCAAGATGCGCTACGGATGCCTCACGGCCAAGCATCACAGCGGATTCTGCATCTGGGATACGCAATCAACTGACTATAACGTAATGCAATCGCCATTGGCTCGAGACGTGGTTCGCGAATATGCCGACGCCTTCCGCCGAGCCGGACTTCGGGTAATGCTCTACTATTCCATACTCGATACGCATCACCGCCTGCGTCCGGGATATATAAATCGGAATCATATCGAACTGGTGAAGACCCAGATCACGGAACTTCTGAGCGGATACGGGCCGATCGATGCCCTGATAATCGACGGATGGGATGCGCCATGGTCGAGGATATCATACGAGGAAATACCGTTTGAGGAGATCTATCTGCTGGTGAAGAAGCTCCAACCCGAATGCTTGCTGATGGACCTCAATGCCGCAAAGTATCCGCCGGAGATGCTTTTCTACACCGACATAAAGTCGTACGAGCAAGGCGCCGGCCAGCATATCTCGAAGGAGAGCAACCGGCTGCCCGCCCTATCATGCTTGCCCATACAGAAGAACTGGTTTTGGAAGACGACATTCCCAAGCGATACGCTCAAGAACCCGCGCGCATTGGTGAAGGATAACCTCGAACCATTCAACCGCGCCCACTGCAATTTCATCCTCAACGTGGCTCCCAACCGCGACGGACTTATCGACGCCAATGCCCTTGCGGCCCTGAAAGAGATCGGTCGCCTCTGGAACGACAACCTTCCGCCCCAGGCTCTGCCCGACTTCGATCCGCCAATAATCTCCGCCAACATCGCCAAGCGCCAACCCGTTCGCTCAAGCTGGAGCGACGACATGATGATAATGGACTTCGGCAACGACGATAATTTCCGAACCTCATGGGAGTCGAATCCCGAAGTAAGCGAGCCATGGTTCGAGATCGACTTCCCTGTATACCAAACCTTCAACGCTCTCACAGTATACGACAGCCGCCAGTGCATCCGCCGCTACTCCATCCTCTACGAGCGCAACAACAACTGGATCCCCATCGTTTCCAATGCCGAGAACGATCGCAAAGTAAAGCTGCACCGCTTCGATGCCGTTCGCGGAGGCAAGGTCCGAATCCTCATCCACCAATCCACCCGACCGCCCGCCATCGCCGAAGTCGGCCTCTACAACGAATGGAGGGAGTGAGGCCGGTTCGTAGATAGCCCCATATTTCCCAGCCGCGACCGGCTTAATGCATTAAGGGCCTCAAGGATTTATACCTGGAGGCCCTTAATAGCTTGTGTTGCGACAGAGGGATCTATCTCAGTTGACAACCCATCGGGAGTCGTGC
>JAITHO010000189.1 GCA_031279915.1 Tannerellaceae bacterium | reverse complement strand
TGATCTATCTTTTATTCTGCCTCATTGCAGGCGTCGGATTGGTTTCGGCTCAAACATCGAGGGTGACCGGCAAGGTCACATCGGCTGAGGATGGCGAACCGGTTATCGGAGCTTCGGTTCTTATAAAAGGCACGACGACGGGCGTGATTACGGACGTCAATGGTTCGTTTACGCTGACTAATGTGCCTGAAAATGCCCGAACTATTGTTGTTTCTTATGTCGGTATGGCGCCTCAGGAGGTAGCTATCAGGCCTAACCTGACCATACGTTTGGCTTCCGATACACGTCATTTGGAGGAAGTCGTTGTGACGGCGCTGGGGGTTTCGCGCGAGAAGAAAACCCTGGGATATTCCACGGCTTCCTTTGCCGGGGAGGATATTGCCAATACTAAGGCCATTAATCCCATGACGGCTCTTCAGGGAAGGGTGTCGGGTATTGATGTTTCATCGGCCCCGAATCCTGGAGGTACGCAAAACGTGACTATCCGCGGGTTCAACACTTTCGGAGCTAATCAGCCGCTCTACATTATTAATGGTGTGCCTATCACCAATGCGCAGAACCAGTCGGGATCGCTAACCTCTGTTGCTACGCTTAATTCGCAGGCCGACTTTGGTTCGGGTATAAATGCGCTTAATCCTAACGATATTGAGGATATTACCGTCCTAAAGGGTTCGGCGGCTACGGCTCTGTATGGCTCGCGCGCTGCCAATGGCGTTATCATGATCACGACCAAGTCGGGTAAGGATACCAAAGGCAAGGTGCTGCTTGACTATAACGGTGGCCTCACCATCACTGAGGTCGGACGTTTGCCTAAGGAGCAAACGCTCTTCGGACAGGGATGGAGCGGCGATCGCGCCTTAGATGAGAACGGCAACTGGGGATCGCCTTTCGACGGCAAAGACCGGGTTTGGGGCAATGTTGTTGACAATAGCCAGATGCTGAAGCCTTACGTTTACCTGAAGGATCGCATACGCGACTTCTACGACCTCGGAATGGGTTACAGCAATGCGCTTTCATTAACCGGAGGTTCGGAGTTCACCAAGTTCCACGTGGCTGTGTCGCAAAATAGTCTCGACGGGCCTATCCCTACCGATAACGATTCCTACAATCGTTACACTATCTCCACCAATGCCTCGCATCAAACAAATAAGGTAACGATAAGCACTTCGCTCAACTTCAGTACGGAGGTCAACAAGGAATCTCCGACGGGACAGGACAACTCCGTTTACCGTTCGCTGAACGAAATCGCTACCGATATTTCTATTGTCGACCTTAAGGACTATAACAACAAGTTCAATAACCTCGACAACTATTTCACTCCTTACGGATTAAATCCTTACTACGTTCTGAGCGCCAAGGAGGCTAAGCAGAACCGATATAAGTTCTTCGGAAAGGCGCAGATTGATTACGATGTGCTCAAGAGCTTGAGGCTTACGTATCGCTTCGGAGGCGACTACGAGTCCTCCATTGCCGACATGCATGCCGACGCAGTGGTCTTCACCCCGGGATCGCCCAACGACGGATCGTCGAATGCCAGCCCCGGTCAGTATTCGCAGATAAGGCGTCAGCGCATACAAACGAATCACGACCTCTTTGCCAACTACAAGGAGCGATTCGCCAACTTCTCCGTCAACGTGATTGCCGGTTTGAACGTGAATGAACAGTCGCTTAACGGCATCATGGGAGAGATCACCTCCATCGACGTGCCGGGCTTTTATCATTTCTCGAACTCGCTCACGCCGGCCATCTCAACCCAAACGTCCTACCTCTATCGCCTCTGGGGATTGTACGTGAACGCCGACGTTGGCTTCAATGACTATCTCTACCTGACGCTGACCGCTCGCAACGACCATTCGTCTACGCTGCCCAAGGAAAGTAACTCTTACTTCTATCCCGGAGCCATGCTCAGCTTTATCCTTACGGATATGCTGAAGCAAAAGGAAATCAGCACAGGGCCGCTCGACTTTGCCAAGGTACGCCTGGCCTACGGACAAACCGGTAAGGATGCTACCCGCTACTCGGTGTTCGACCGCTATGTAGCGGCATCGGTATCCAATCCCGGATATCCTTCGATAGACGCCCTCATCTTCCCGCTCGGCGGCATCAATGCCTTCACGGTATCGAATACGGCCGGCAACCTTAAGCTGAAGCCGGAGCTTACCACTGAGTTTGAGCTCGGAGCCGAGCTGATGTTCCTCCAGCAGCGCATCGGCATCGACTTCTCCTATTATAATAAGTTCACCAAAGGACTGCTGGCTAACCTGCCTATCGATCCCTCAACCGGATATACCGCACAGCAAACCAACCTGGGCGACGTTCGCAACAAGGGCATCGAGCTTACCCTAAACCTCGTTCCGGTAAGGACACGGGATTTCAACTGGAACATGGCCTTCAACTTTACGCAGAACAAAAACATGGTGGAACGCCTCGACGTCGAGGAGGTTTATCTCTCCGGATTCGGAGGCATGGGTATCTATGCCATAGAGGGCAAACCAATCGGACAGTTCAAGACTTACATGGCGAAGACTGTGGATGTAAATGGAGTTAAGAGCACCATAGTCGACGGAGCAGGCATGCCGCTGGCTACTGCCGACATGGTATACGTTGATAAGGACATCAACGAGAAGTACCGCATGGGCCTAACCAACACATTTACCTGGAAAGACCTATCGCTGACCGGCACTATCGACTATCGCAACGGCGGCTACATATTTGCCTACACCAAAGACTATATGCACTGGGTGGGAAGCGGACCGGAAACGGTCTACAACGATCGCAGCCCCTTCCTTGTTCCCAATTCAGTAGTTGATAACGGCGACGGAACGTACAGCGAAAACACTACGCCGGTTAATCCCACGGCTCTGCATACTTTCTACAGCAACGGAGGGTTCCGTCGCGACGATCATGCCATCATCGATCGATCTTACCTGAAGCTTCGCGACCTCACGTTGGCTTACAACTTGCCCGCTAAGCTTTGCAGCAGCCTTCGCATATCCGCGCTTCGGCTATCGCTCACGGCTTCCAACTTCCTCATCTGGACTCCGGCGGAGAATCAGTATATCGACCCTGAAGTCACAACCTTCGGTAGCGACATATCGGCCAAGTTCGGCGAGTTTGCAACCAACCCGACTTTCCGCTCCTATGTGTTCGGATTAAATCTCTCATTCTAATAATCATTACATATATATAATATGAAGAAGAAATTATTAAGCATAATAAGCGCCTGCGTTCTCCTGCTATCCTGGGGATGCAGCGATTTCCTGGATGTGAACCACGACCCCAATGCACTGGAGAACATTCCCGATGCTAAAGTTCTACTGCCTGCGGCCGAGATGGGAGTCGCCAACAATATGATGGGGTGGGACTTTGGATTCGCCGGAGCGATATGGGTGGAATATTGGACGCAATCGTATACGGCCTCCCAGTTTAAAACCCTCTGCGAGTATCAGCCCCAAAACTTCGGTACGGCTTACGGCTCGCTTACTACTCAAGCGCTAACCGACCTGAAGCGCATCAAGATCATGTCGGAGGAGAGTGATAACAAAGGATATTACTTCATTGCCGAAGCCCTTTCCATCTTTGCTTGGCAAATCATTACCGATATGTGGGGCGACATGCCGTACAGCGAGGCCCTCCAGGGCAACGAAGGCTTGCTCCATCCAAAGCAGGATAAGGGGCAGGACATCTATGCCGATCTCATGGCGCGCATCGACGCTCTGCTGCAACTGGATCTCAGCAGCTCGTCGGTTGACGGCAGCTACGATTATATCTATGCCGGCGACCTGGCGGCATGGAGGCGCTTCGTAAATTCGCTTAAGCTTAAACTGATGATACGCCTCTCCGAAACGCCGCAGTATAACAATGCCGCGACGCTCAGCTTCATCGAAAGCAATGCCATGATAACTGCCAGCGCAAGGATTCCCGGAAGCGTTTGGGACGATGCCATGGAAGGCAAGAGGCATCCCATGCGCGAGTTTCAGGCAGGCGGCGCCAACTATATTTCGCAGAACGTTATCGCATGCAAGACCTTTATCGACTACCTCTCTGTCAATAACGATCCGCGACTGGCCACTCTCTTCTCCGGAGGAAGCCGCGGAGCTTTCCTGGGCGACTTCGACTCGAAGGATGATTCGGACGGCAACGGCACTACCGACGACAAGGAAAGCTATGCAACGGCATCCTTCGCCGGAAACATCGACTTGGTCATCATGTCGACCTGGGAGATCAACTTCTACGTTGCCGAGGTTTATGCCAGAGCCAACCAGCCCGCCCGAGCAAAAGAGTTCTACGATGCAGGAGTGCAGGCTTCGCTCGCACAGCACGGAATCAGCAACAACAGCATCCTCTCCGAATATGCCAAGTGGCAAGACGGAGGGTCGGTGGAAGACAACATCAAGCAGATCGCCATGCAGAAATGGGTGGCATACTGCAACTACCAGCATGCCGAAGCCTTCCTCGAACGCAATCGCACCAAATATCCCCCAGTGAGCGACATCAACATACAGGCGAATCGCAGCAACGCTAACGCGAACTTCCCCCTCGGATATCTAACTATCTCCGTCAACGGACGCGCGCGCCTCAACGAAACGCTGCCGGCTTCGCCTCTCTATCCGCAAGACTACATCAACCGCAACATCAACGCTCCGGCACAGAAAACCGATCTGCGCGAGAAGGTATGGTGGAACCTCAAGGCTGGGAAATAATCCACCAACACAATTATTCTCTAACCCAATAAAGAATATGAATATGAAAATAAAATATGCCATAACTGCAGTCCTTGCTTTAGCTCTCGCTCTGACAGCTTGCGACAAGGAAACCGAAGGCCTCTCCAGAGTAACGTACTATTGCGAGCTCGAATTGCAAGGGCCCTCTACCGTGCTGGTTAGCCTGGACGGTCAATACAACGAGCCGGGGTACATCGCCACCGAAAACGGCGAAGACGTTAGCAGCAACGTCATCGTCTCCGGAGCCGTCAATACCGCCAAGCCTGGCCTGTATACCCTCGTTTATACGGCCAATAACTCCGACGGATTCCCCAAAACTGCCTCGCGAACAGTCATCGTTTACGACACAACGCCCTCAAGCCTCGAATCGGGATTCTACCACCTATCGCCCGAAAGCAACCGCAACGGAGCCGCATCACGCGAATATTCAACCCAGCCGCCTGTGCTCATTTACCAGGAGGCCCCAGGACAGTTCTACCTCTCCGACCTCTTCGGAGGATACTACAACGTGGGGCGCGGATACGGAGCTGCCTACGCAACAAGCGGTACACTCAGCTTCGACGGCGAAAACTTCAGCCTCCTAAAGAGCGGAACAACCCCATGGGGAGATAAATTCACAGAGGCCGAAGGCGCCTACGACGCGGCGACGAAAACCATCACCCTCAAAGCCGTTTGGGAAGCCGGATACACGTTTAATTTAATAATTATAAAAGACTGATTCGTATGAAAAGACTATTATTTGCAAGCATAATTGCAGCCATGGCTTTCACTGCATGCGATAACAACATAGACAACTGGTACAGCGAAACTTTCGATTACTCCGGACGCTTCGTAATTGCCGCCGAATGCGACGAATATGCCGATGACAACAGCACGTATCACGACGCCATCGAAGCCATGATATACAACACCGCCGCTAATACGGCCAACGAAATCTGGCTCGAAACCGAAGTGGCCGGAACACACATTAAATCCCGCCTCAGCATATCCGGCAACTCCTCATCATTCAAAGCCGCCGAGGCCGCAAACACCGCCAAGCCCGGTACAATCTACATTGATACCGACTACGGCCTCGCCCCCTTCTCGTCGGCCTACGCAGCATATTTCCGCGTCCCAACCGCCGCCGGGCAATCCAACGACGGGATTGAGCTTTATACCCGCGTGACCCTTGAGGAAGGAAAAATAGTTCCCAAAGGGGCCATCACCCCGGGAGGCAATACCTCCGACAGCGTTTATCTGCGCCTAACCCTTCATCACGACCTGGTGAAATTCGTTAGCTACGAGCTTCCTGCCGCCGACTGGGAAGATCCCGCCGTGCCGGAATACGGCTGGCGACTGCAAGCCAACTCGAACAGCAATGCCGCCGACGCTGATTACGACGAACATTGGACCGTGGCCGGATTCCGCTACACCGGCTTCCCCGAGGATCGTTGAAATCACTTAGATAGATTTAGCTACACAACCGAAAGAGCCGCAGGCGTAAGTTTGCGGCTCTTTTTCTTGGGGAGATTTGGGGGAGATGAACCGCGGTCGCCTGCCTCCCCGCTGCGATAGTTATCCTCCGGAACTTTTTGCTCCATTCTCCCTCCGAGGGAAATCACCACCGCAACTTATCCTCTCAATCCCCCGACGGGGGAAAGCTCCAATACGTTTTATCGGCAAAACCCTCGGCGAGGGAAATCTCCAAAACAAAAAAACTTGCAAAATCCTCGACGGGGGAAAGCTCCAAAACGTTTTTTCGGCCAATCCCTCGACGAGGGAAATCCCCGCCACAACGTTTTGGAGCTTTCCCCCGCCGGGGGCTCTATACAATTTTCCCACTTTTCGGGTTCCAGAGCCGAGTTAGGCCCCCAAAACAAAGTTTTGGAGCTCTCCCTCGGCGAGGGAATCGCCTTTTTTTCCCGATTCTTTGAATAACTCGGCGAGGGAAGGGCCGAAAATAATGTTTTGGCCCAATCCCTCGACGGGGGAAAGCCAACTTTTTTTGTTTTGGAGGTTTCACCCGCCGAGGGATCCGGTAAAAATGTAGAATTGGCTTTTCTCCTCGCGAGGGTTTTGAGTTTATTTTTTCTTCCAAAACCCTCGGCAAGGAAAAGGCCGCCCGAAATCTAATGTTTCGCGGGCGGCCTTCGAAGTAAAAAGTTTGAATTTATATCAGCGGCGGAGGCTTATCACTTTGGAGGCAGAGCCGACGACCAGCCGGTGTTCTGCTCCAGTCCGGAGGCGTTGATTTCGTTTGCCGGAATGGGGAATACGAACTTGGAAACGTCCCAATTGCTGATGGGGAAGTTGCCTCCTACGCGTGTCATGAGCTCTCCTGTTCGGCGCATGTCGAAGTATCGGTGGCCTTCCTGAAAAAGCTCTCGGCGTCGTTCAACGGATATAAAGGCGAGGAGCTCGGCCTTGCCGGTTGGGAGGTCTTCCTTCTTGAGGTCGGGGTTGCGCTGTGCGATTTCGAAGAG
>JAITHO010000145.1 GCA_031279915.1 Tannerellaceae bacterium | reverse complement strand
AGCTGACAAATTGGATAAAAGCAAGAAAGCTGATTTATTGAAAGATTTAGAACGCTACAAAGAGTCTAAGTTATTACTGTATAAAAAATTGGAAAAAGAATTTAATATAAAAGATGAATTGAGCAATACATAAGAAACTTTAGTCAGATGAGTTTAATCTGCTTATTAAGAAATCAGCTGCTCCCAAGAGTGAAAGAGCCGGAAACGCGCTTATCCAAATATTAAATAACAAACATTATGGTATCGTTTAATTGCTATCAAGAAGGTTACAACGATGGTTTTCGTGATGCTATGAATGGAAAATCGAAAAGCTATACTGGCTTTCCTAAAGCCAAGGCTATGATTGCCGGACATGCTTATGATACTTACGTTGAAGGTTATAACCAGGGCTATGCCGACGGAATGGCTAAGAAGAGCGGCGTGTACCGCTAAGTATTGAATTATATGGGCTGGCTTCAGCCTAAGTAACTTAAGACCGCTTGGCGCATGTATCGCTCGGCGGTCTTTTTTTTGTGCTTATGGCTCGCGACGGCGAAATTCGGCGCAGACTATGGCGGTGGCGATGGCGACGTTGAGGGAGTCGGCGGCGGGATGGTGGTTGGTCGGCGGCGGGATGGAGATGCGATGGCTGATGTGCCGCTCGAGCTCGGAGCTGATGCCCTGCCCTTCGCTGCCCATCAGAATGATGCCGCTGGAGGAGAGAGGATGGCGGTAGATGCTCCGACCGCTGGGGTAGGTTCCGTAGATGCTGATGCCGGAGGATACGGAGGAGAGCCATTGGCTGAGCGAGACGTAGTGCAGCTGTACGTTGGCCACGGCTCCCATGGCGGCTTGGATGGCTTTCGGAGCAAAGATGTCGGCGCAGCTTGGGCTGCAAACGATGTGCTCAACGCCGAACCAGTCGGCTATGCGAACTATGGTGCCCAGGTTGCCTGGATCTTGCACTCCGTCGAGGACCAGGACTATGTTCTGCTCCGGATTGACGTCGCTGATGTCGAAGCTTGGAATATGGAAGACGGCAACGACCTCCGGAGGCGAGGGCATCAGGCTGAGGCGGGAGAGGCTGCTGCGGTCGAGGGCTATGATCTCATCGGCCACTACCTCCGGATGGCTTTCTATCCAGGACGGATGGGCGAGAAGCATGCGGCAGGTATAGCTTCCCGCCATGCTTTCGACGGCTTTATTGCCTTCCACGATGAAGGCGCGGTGGAGGCTTCTGTATTTCTTGTGCTCCAGGGAGCGGAGGAACTTGAGAGCGCTTTTGGTCAGCATTTCTGTGGATGATTTGTGGGTTATAATATACGAATGTAATGACATTCCGCGATATGCTTTGGCGATGGCGGCACATCACGATCGTGATTGCATTGGCGTTTGCTGTCGGCTGACCCTCGACAGCGCTGTTGGCTGACCCTCGACAGCGCTGTTGGCTGACCCTCGACAGCGCTGTTGGCTGACACTCGACAGCGCTGTTGGCTGACACTCGCATGAGGCTGCTTGGGATGCGATGCTTTTCGGGGCCGGCGCTCGCTTTTTCGCAATAGATACTTAAATTTGCGCCCGATGAACATAAACATGTATAAACTTAGCTCTTATCCGCTTCTACTTATTATTATGACCGGCTTCTGGCTGCTGATGTCGTGCAGCTCGGTGAAGTTTGTTGGCGACAATGAGCGGCTCCTTGACAGGGTGACGATTCATTCGGATAATGAGGCATATCCTTCGGAAACTCTTAAGCCTTACTTGAGGCAGCAGCCGAACTTTAAGTCGTTTGGTTTGCTGAGGTGGCAGCTGCACGTGTACGGCTGGTCGGGTCGTAATCCTGATCGCTGGCTGAATAAGCAGTTGCGCAAGATGGGCGAGGCTCCGGTGATTATGGATACGACGCTTGTTGTTAAATCGGTTGAAGACTTGGAGAGGTATATGGTGAACAAAGGCTATGTGCAGGCCAAGGTGCATGCCGCTATCGATACGTCGCGGCGCAAAAAGGCAAGGGTTACCTATTCGATTATCTCCAACGAGCCCTGCATTATAAGCAGTCACGTGGTGAACCTGAAGGATGAGCGTGCGGATAGCATAGCCCGTTTGCAGTCGGCTCCGCGCACTTGGCTTAGCGCCACTCTGCGCACTTCGCCCGACGATTATGTGCCGCTTGTGAAGCCTGGCGACTTGTTCGACCGCGATATGCTCGACAAGGAACGTTTGCGCATAACATCGCTCATGCGTCGCAACGGATACTATGCATTCCGGCGAGAAAATCTGGGGTATATGGCCGATAGCTCCTCCAACAAGGTGGAGCTCGAGATGCGCATGTTTCCCAACCGCCGCATCATGCCCGACGGATCCATTCGCGAAACCGCCCATCGGCCATACTATATAAAGGATGTGACAATCCGTACCGATTATGATCCCCTCAGGCCTTCGGAATCTTTGGGATTTGTAAGCGATACGGTTCGTACCCGATCGCTATCCATTATCTATGGGCAGAACGGTCGGACGTTGCGGCCCAGCGTTCTCCGCGAGCATTCGTACATCGTTCCGGGCGAGCCCTTCGACGAGCGCAGCGTGGATCGCACCTACTCGGCCCTCTCGGCCATGTCGGCCCTCAGGAACACCACCATCCGCTTCGAGGAAACGGAGGAGAACGATTCGCTGAAGCTATCGGCCCTCATCCTCACCACCCCGGCCAAAACGCACGGCTTCGGAGTAGACATCGAAGGAACGAACTCGGCCGGCGATTTCGGAGCCGCAGCATCGGCCAACTACCGTCATCGCAACCTCTTTCACGGCTCCGAATCATTCGCCATCAAGATACGCGGCGCATACGAAGCCCTCACCGGCATGGACGAATTTGGGCAGAACAACTACTGGGAGATAGGCGGCGAAGCATCCCTCTCCTTCCCGCGCATCCTCTTCCCCTTCATCAACGAGCAATTCAGGCGAACCCTAAACGCCGTAGCCGCAACCGATCTGCGCGTGAGCTATAACCGTCAAACTCGTCCGGAGTACGAGCGAGCCGTATTGTCGGGTCGGTGGGGATACAACTGGCAGAATCGCGTCGGATCATCCTCACGGCATAACATCAATCTGGTTAACATCGACTACCTCTTCCTGCCGCGCATCAGCCTCACCTTCCTCGAATCCCTGCCCGAAGCAACGCGCCAGTATCACTACGTTGAGCAGTTCATCATGAGCGCCGGCTATACATATTCCTTCAATAACTACGACCCTCAATATCGACGCCGCAATACACAGTCGGTTCGGGCCTCCTTTGAGCTCGCCGGCAACTTTCTCAATCTTATGTCGAGAATGATAGATGCACCGCGTAACTCCAACGGCAAGTACGTTTTGTTTGGGATAGAATATTCGCAGTACGCCAAGCTGGATCTCGACTTCGGCAAGGGGGTGGTGATCGACGACCGCAACCGGCTGGCCTTCCATCTCGGCTTAGGCCTGGCCGCACCCTACGGCAATGCTTCCAAGATTCCCTTCGAGCGGCGATACTTTTCAGGCGGAGCCAATAGCGTTCGCGGCTGGTCGGTGCGCACCCTCGGGCCCGGAAGCATGTCGAAAGACTCGGTTGACTTCATCCGTCAGGCAGGCGACATAAGGCTGGATGCCAACATTGAGTATCGCAGCAAGCTGATGTGGAACCTCGAGCTCGCCCTCTTTGCCGATGCAGGCAACATCTGGACGATAAAGCCATACGCCGAGCAGTACAGGGGCAACTTCGACTTCCAGCGCTTCTACAAAGAAATAGCTGTATCCTACGGATTAGGGCTGCGGCTGGACTTCGACTTCGCCATCTTCCGCCTCGACTTCGGCTTTAAGGCCTACGATCCGCAGGCCGAAAGCAGCCGACGCTGGGCCATCTCCCGCCCTAACCTCCGAGATAACTTCGCCTGGCACTTCGGCGT
>JAITHO010000068.1 GCA_031279915.1 Tannerellaceae bacterium | reverse complement strand
TGGGTGCAGGGGTACCGACAGCTCCAGCATTACCTCCCGCGCCGGGTGCAGGGGTGCCGACAGCTCCAGCATTACCTCCTGCGCCGGGTGCAGGGGTAGCAGCTGCTCCAGCATTACCGGTGTAGTTGGGACCGACAACAGCGGGGTTCGGCTGGCCCTTGATATTTGCGATTTCGGATCTTAAGGCTTCCAAGTGGCGTATGTACTCCTGATTTTCTTCAGTCATTTTAACTATCAGTTCTTCTCTGCTTTTGCTGTTTTTTTCTATTGCACTCAAGCGAGCGGAGTGGTCGTCTTGCAGCCGTTTCATGGCCTCCTGAAGTTGACGGTTGGCGCCCTGCCCCAATACCTGGCCGTCTTTTACTTGCATAGTCAGGTCATTAATAACTTCTTCGAGTTTTAAATTCTCTTCCATCAGCCTCTTTTCGCTCTCTTCGTTCCGTTCTGTCATGGCTTGGAGGCGTTCGTCGGATTGCTTGGCGCTGTAATAGTTCCAGCCTACCAGGCCGCCTATTATCAGGATGAATATGACGAGGAATAACCACATCATACGCTGATACGGCCTCATCACTTGCTGACGGAAGAGGCTAAAGCGCTCGGTGAAGTTGATGTTCTTTATCATGCTCTTCTCGCCTTGAGGGAGGATGAACCGCAAGCGAGGGCCGTTGGACGACAGCTGAATCTCGTCGCCATTATCCAGCCGCCATTGATCTCTCACGGGCTGCCCGTTCACAAGCGTGTCATTTACCTTCGACAGATGAATCAGCTTCCAGCCGTCGCCGTCTCTTACTATGGCCGCATGCCGTCGGCTTACTGTTTCTAACGTATCGTCGAAGCGGATCTGGCATTGCGGATCGCGACCGAGTTCCACCTGATTGAGGATGATCTTCTGGCTCTCTCCCGCGTGATGATACTTTGACGAGCTGAGATACTCCAGGATATAAAACCTTTTTCCTGAGCCGGTCAAGGCTCCTAGCCCTGCGCCTACCGAGTCGCCGAACGACCTCTTATAGGCTTCTGTTCTTCTTTGTTCCATAATCTGTTACAAATTAAAAGTTAATACTATGTTGTTTGATTTCAAATGAGTCTCTATCTATGTTCATATCTATATCTGTTCTATTCTGCCCTTAGCGTTGTATAGCCAAGGGTTATGATGTCGCCTGCGAAGAGCTCCGAGCCGGCATCGCTCACTTGGGCTGATCCCACGAAGGTGCCGTTGGTGGATTCGGCCCAGCGGCGATCGGCGGCCAGCCATTGTCCGTCGCGGATGAACCATCTTTGCCTTGCGGCGTCGGATTCGATGGTGCAATGCCTTCGGGAGAGATGCCCGTCGTCGGCCAGGCAGATGCTATTATCCGGATCGCGTCCGAGTGTTATCAGCCGCCGCTTATCGCTCATGAGCTTGAGCAGCTCATAGCATTTGCCGAACTCTTTGCCCTGCATCACCCGCAGCAGAGCCATCTTGAGCGGCTGCCCTCGCCTATCGTCAACGTATCCCGCCGCCAACGGAGGCTTAGCCGAATCCTGTCCTGAAGACTGCGGCTGCGGCTGCGGCTGCGGAGACTGAGATACGCCGACGCCGCTATCGGGAATCAGCTTCAAAACCTCCTTGGCCGACTGGAGCCTATTCTTGAGCTCGGGCTGGAGGCAGCCTTCGATGATGTCTGTCCAGCAGCGCCCCTTCGGAAGCGATTGCAGCGGAGCCCTGTCCCATCTACCCTCCTTCCCCCTGCGCTGATACAAAACAAGCTCGTTGGCTCCGTTGAGATCGCCAAAAGGCAGATGGCCGGTGAGCAATTGATACATCATCACGCCGAAGGAGAAAATGTCGGTCGTTGGCAATACCGTAGCCTCGCCGCGGCGACGGTTCACCTGCTCGGGAGGCATGTAGGCATAAGTTCCGAATATTTGCTGCGGACGGCCCAGTATGCTACGCTCCGTCATCCGCTTGTTGCGATCGCCGGCAATGCCGAAGTCGGTGAGGACGGCGGTGTTGTCGCCCTTGAGCAAAACGTTCTCAGGCTTCAGGTCGCGATGAACCTTCCCGTTCTTGTGAAGGTCATGCAGGCCGTAGAGCACCTCCCTCGCAACGCGAAACCAGTCCACCGAAGCGCTGCCGGCATATTGTCGGAGATTACCGTTCGGACAATATTCCATCAGAATAAAAGGATTGCCCTGCTCAAGGCCGTTAGCAAGCGTTTGCACCAAGTAGTCGCTACGGATTTGCCCCGTGCGATACTCCATGTCAAAGCGGTCAACGATAGGCTTGCGCAGCTCGGGCATCAGCTCCCAAAGCTTCAGAATCTTTAGCGCATAATTGCCCCGACCATCAGCCGTAACCCTGAAAACCTTGCCGAAAGCCCCTTCGCCCAGCAATTGCTCAATATGATAACGCCCGGCAATAGAATCGCCCACTTCGAGGCTGGGCCTGTTCACCACGTTTGACATCAGATCGCTCAGTCGGCCTCGAACACAAATCGCCGATTGCCCAGCATGATCACGTCGCCCTGCTTCAGCTCTATGCGTTCGGCTGTATGAATGAAGGTTGTTTTATACTCGCTACGGTCTTGTATGTACCACTTCCCGCCTTCGCAAACAAGAATGGCTTGCTCCTTGGAAGTGATCGTTTGATTCGTTTCCTCCGTATTAGCCCGATTCAGAATCACCCTCTCGCCCGTAAAAGTCAGCGTACCATTCTGAATATTCTCATTATCCCTTGGAATAGCCTTAAGCCGGCAAGAAGGGCGCGGCATCATATCGCCCGGCCGAACCGTAGGCCTACCGCCAGGCACATTCGCATTCGATCCAAAATCGCTGCCGCAATACGGGCAGAAGATCGCATCCAACTGACAGCTTCGATGGCACATCGGGCATAGCTTATTCGCCGGCGTATTACGTTGGCTCCCCAACGTCTTGCCGCAATTCGGACAAGCCGTGCTCTCCGGCCTCAGCTTATAATGGCAAGCGTCGCATTCCTTCAAATCCAGGTCGCGAATAGTTTTCGAGCCAACATATCCGTCGGCATCAGATCCGGACGACGAAGCGCCTCGCCGGCCATCAACAACAGTCGATCGGCTGGAAGGCGTTTGCCTCGACAGCGGCTTCCCGCATTTTTCGCAAGTCGACGCATTGTCTCGATTATTGTATCCACAATTATTACATTCCATAAAGTCAATAAATTATATATATTAAAAAGAATATTCCAAAACACAGCCGGCCGGCTATAAAGCTCGCCGCAAATAAGGTTTGGCAATCAAGGGAGGTAATGAGATTCGCAGTTTTTCCCGGAAAATAACCTTAGCATAGATTCAAAAGCCTAACAACATCGCAAGATTTCAACACTTAACGTTCATTCATATCAGTTCTTATTTCCGGCATTGTCAGATAAAGGGAGGTTTAAACCGACAATTTTTATGCGCAGATATTAAGCGCTCTAAATGGGCTTAAGTAGGCTTGAAAGCTGCATCGGTAAAGAGATTTTGTACTTGCAAAGATTTGTTTACATTTGCCCCCATCATTGTCGGTTTAAACCTCCCTTTAAAGCGACAATCCCCAAAATCCCCTAATAAACTCTCTACAAGGACATCCAAATGCCCGTCCTCCCCCCTACCCTCGCGCCGATTTATTATCGCTGCAACAAATTTTCATTGCCGAAAAATCCCCCTTTCACCATAAAAACGTTTGTATTTGGCCCTACAATTCCCCAAGCCACATTGCGGATTGTATTTCTATACTCAAGATATGTTCGGATATAAATACAATCGTATTTATAAGCAAGTCATCTTTGGAGATACAAATACAATCATTTTTTA
>JAITHO010000067.1 GCA_031279915.1 Tannerellaceae bacterium | reverse complement strand
TTATTGCGCTTGCAGTCGGGCGGCGATGTCGGTTCCGAGCTGTGTGCATGCCTCGAAGGTTTCGAGGGTGATGCCTTGCTTTTGTTCTACGGGATTGCCAACGAGCTCCCATTTCATTCGATGTCCGAACTCTGCGAGCTGCTTCACCGCGGCGCCGGCCCATGTGAAGGATCCGAAGCATGCGTATATGCGATCCTTAACGTCGCGCGTTTCGATTTTGTGCAGCATTGATTCGACTTCGGGGAAGAGTCGATTGCTGTACGTTGGACTTCCGACAACGACGGCTTTGTACTTAAAGATGTCTTTCAAGACGTATGATGCATGGCTTTTGCTGAGGTTGTGCAGGGCAATGTTCCTTACTCCTCCGGCAGAGATGGCTGACGCTATGACTTCGGCCATCTGCTCCGTATGCCCGTACATGCTTCCGTAGAGGATGGTTGCTCCGCAGTCGGCATCATAGCGGCTCATGCGTTCGTAGGCGCCTACGGCCTCGGCGATGTACTTGCGCCAAACGGGGCCGTGCGTGGAGCATATAGTTTGGATGTCGAAGGCAGAGGCTTTCTGAATAGCTTTCTGCACAGGGCTGCCGTATTTGCCGACAATGTTCGCATAGTAGCGGATCATCTCCTCCATAAATAAGGAGATGTTGAGCTCCTCGTCGATGATGCCTCCGTCGAGCGTTCCATAAGTTCCGAAGGCATCGGCTGAGAAGAGCGTTCCGCTAAGCTTGTCGTAGGCGAACATCACCTCCGGCCAGTGCACCATTGGAGCCATCATGAAGCTAAGCTCGCGCTTTCCGAGCGATAGCGTCTGCCCTTCCTTCACCTCCTGCAGTCCGTCGGTTATGCCGTAGAATCCCGCGAGCATCCCGAAGGTCTTGCTGTTGCCAACGATTTGCACGTCGGGATACAATTGCCGGAGGAGGCGGATGCTCCCCGAATGATCAGGCTCCATGTGGTTCACCACAAGGTAATCGAGCTGCCGTCCGTTGAGGATAGCAGTTATCTTCTGTAGGAAGACATCAGAGTAGCATACGTCGACAGTGTCAATCAGCGCTGTCTTTTCGTCGTCAATCAGATATGAGTTATAGGATATGCCGGCCGGAAGTGGCCAGAGATTCTCGAACAGGTCTTTGCGTCGGTCGTTCACACCGGTGTAGTAAATATTATTTGCTATTTCTTTTGGTTTCATATTTGGGTTTATTAGTTAGCGCTCTCCACACGAAATAAGCTCCGGCCAGCACGAAAGGGATACTCAGCAGCTGGCCCATATTGAGAACCATGCCAGCCTCAAACTCCTCCTGATCGTTCTTAAGGAACTCAATGAAGAAGCGCGAGAGGAATATGCCGATCATAAATACGCCGAAGATGAGCCCTTCTTTCTTCCATGCCTGCTTGCGGAAATAGAGCCACATACAGAGGGCAAAGACGATCAGATAGCAGCCGGCCTCGTAGATCTGCGTCGGATGGCTGGGCAGGCTGAATACCGGCTCGGCTCCGCGCCTCCAGGAAGGCAGGTTTTCGATGAAGCGGAAGGCCCATGGCTTATCGGTAGCATGGCCGTAGATCTCATGATTCATCAGATTCCCCAGTCGAATCAGAGCCGCCACCAGCCCCGTTGGCGTCACAAGCTTGTCGAAGGCCCACATCATGCTGCGATGCGACACTCGCTTGGAGTAGATGTAAATGGCGATAACGATGCCCAGGGTGCCGCCGTGACTTGCAAGGCCTCCGGCGCGGAAGTTCAGGATCTCGATCGGATGCGTGAGATAGTACATGGGCTCGTAGAAGAAGCAATGTCCGAGGCGGGATCCTATCGCTGTGCCGGCCACGGTGTAGAACAGCAGGCTGGAGATCCAATCAGGATTCAGTCCCTCGTTCTTCCACATCCGACCTACAATCCAATATCCAATCATGAAGCCCAATGCGAAGGCTAATCCGTACCACCGAACTTCGTAGGAGCCGATGGAAAATATGGCGGGGTCAACCGTCCATGTAATGAAGTGAAGCATTTTTTGTGTATGGTATTTGTTTATTGTACTTATAATGTTTGCCGGACAAATATATGTAATCTTTACGAGAGCGCAATCCGGCGGCCTTGCGAGGTCAGGCCTGCACGCTACTCGAAGTTGAAGGTAAGGATAATCATCCGCGAGGAAGCTCGTGAGAGGGCGTCGTGATAGATGGCGAGTTCGGGCTGTGGGAGATCCGGACGGTTCTTCTCGATTAGATTCGGCAGCCCGAAGTAGAACTTCAGCTCCGGACAGAGCTTGAAGAAGGAGAAATAGAAGTCGCATCCCATTCCGATCGTGATTCCGTAGTCCATGCTTCGCAGCAAGACGGGCTCACCCTTCTTGCGTCCGAGATCGAGGGCAGCGTATAGTCCGGCGCTGATGTAGGGTCGGTAGTTATTGAGCCGCATGGAGCTGTATTTGAGTTCGAGGGGGAAGGTCAGATAATTCGATCGCACGGTTGTGAGGTACTCGTCCCCTGTTTCCTCGGAGCGAAACACGAACTGCTTATCGCCAAAGTGCAAGCTCGGAACTATGCGCAAGTTGAGGTAAGGATTGACGAACATATCGCCTATAATCCCGACGGTGAATCCCGGCGTATAGGCAGGAATTTCGGCGAACCATGTATCTCCATCGACCGATTGAAGGCCTGCATGGCTGAGGATCAAATCCTGGAAATGGAATCCGAGATGGAATCCCAAATGGAACATCCTCCAGTCGATATAGGGCTGGATCTGCGGGATTTCTCTCTGCGGATGCGCATGGCTAAGCAGGAGTGTGAGGAGTGCGAATGTGATATAGAGACGTCTCAATGCTATTTGGTTTCTATCATTAACGTGAATTGGGAGCTGTTATTGCCGTTCTGACCGGCGGGCTAAACGAGCGGGATGACATTTTTGTATGTTCGGAGATTCTTATATTTTTGTCCGGTAATAATTTTTAATCATAATAAATCAAGATGGCTTACTTAATTAGCGAAGATTGCATAGCTTGCGGGACCTGCATTGACGAGTGCCCCGTTGGAGCTATCTCGGAGGGCGATATCTATCATATCGACCCCGAAATGTGTACCGACTGCGGGACTTGTGCTGACGCCTGTCCCACTGAGGCTATCCATCCTGCATGATCAACATGCAAAAGCGTCATATTCTCCTCTTGCGAGCGAGGATATGACGCTATCTTTTGTTCTATTTTCACCGATTCTGCTCCTTACCTCCGGTTTATACGTTTTATACGTTTTTCATTCCTCTCGTATCCTATATTTCCCACGATTTTGTTCTTTAATGTAGTCTATCACGCTGCCCAGGGTGTCGATAAACTTATCGAAGTCTTCTTTGTAGAGGAATATCTTGTGTTTCTCGAACACGCAGTCTGATATTCCTGTCTTCTGCACTTTTTTGCTCTCGGTGATGGCAAGGAAGAGGTCGTCTTTGAGGTTCCGCTTCACGTCCATGTAGTAGATGCGCTTGCCTGCTCTGATGGTGCGCGAGTATACAATTTCTTTATCGCCGCTCTCGCTTCGCGACGTTTCACTTGTGTCGTCCATAATCTTTTATCATTTAATTTATATTCCTACATACTTTTCACGTCACATTATTTTCTCATGCCGGCGGGATACTCATAGTTGATATATCCTCACGTAATCAATTTTGTATTCTACGGGGAAGATGGCATCGTCAATGCCTTTCTGTCCGCCCCATGCTCCTCCGATGGCCAGGTTAATGATGAGGTATTGTGGAGCGTTGAAGGGCCATTCGCCGACGCCTTCGCCTTTGCGGATGCAGCTAAAGTATTTCTGGTTGTCGAAAAAGAAGTCCATGCGATCGTCGCGCCATTCGACGGCATAAACGTGGAAGTCGGCGAATGGTTGGCTGACGTCGATGCTGCCTCCGCGACCTGTGCCCTTCGTGTGGTTATAGTCGCCGGTATGCACATTGGCGTAGACTTTTCCGGGCTCGTATCCAACGAACTCCATGATGTCGATTTCGCCGCAAACGGGCCATCCTACCTTGCTGCGGTTGGCGCCCAGGGTCCAGATTGCAGGCCAAACGCCTCGTCCTTCGGGCAGCTTTGCTCGCACTTCGATGCGTCCGCCCTGAAATTCGTAGAGGCCTTGGGTATGCAGGCTTGCTGATGTGTAGGCCGCATTCTGGTAGGATTCTTTGCGCGCTGTGATTGTAAGGTAGCCGTTTGCAACGGAGGCGTTCTCGGCTCTCCGGGTATAAAACTGAGCTTCGTTGTTGCGGATAAAGCCCTCCTCGTAAGTCCATTTCTTGGGGTCGGGAGTTCCTGAATAGTCAAATTCTTCGGCCCATACGAGCTTCCTCTCCGACTGAGCCTCTGTGTGGCAGCATGCAAGCATTGGGAGGGCTATCAACAATAAATAGTACATGTTCTTCATAAGTTTAATATTTAAAAGGTTATTTATATGTGATTATGTTTTAGGACAAATATAAGCCGGAGGCCATTACTCGCAAAGATATAAATTTTGGTGGCAATTTATATTGAAGGAAAAGTGCGATCTAATATTCATTGAGATGAGCTGAGGCTACCTTCATTGCCACTTCCGCAGGCCTTCCTGTCTCATTGCTATCGTCGCATCTGTCTCAAATCTTTATTTCGGCTCATTGCTATCGTCGCATTTGCCTCAAATCTTTATTTCGGCTCACTGCTATCGTCGCATTTTGCCCGAAAAAACGATTTGGAGGCATTGCGATGATCGCAGTGTGCCAAATGGCATCTTTATGGTATATTTTTCGGAGAAATTATCTTAAAAAATCTGTTCCGGAGGGAGCTTCTCTATCGCATTGGCTTCTGAATTTTGTTTTGGCGACACTTTGGCAGTAATGTTGGCCTGAAAAATCTGCTTTGGCGACACTTTGACAGTCACGTTGCCTTAAAAAAAGCCTTTTGGGCTCAATGCGACGATCGCAGTGTGTTCAAATCGTTTTTTGGGCAAAATGCGACGATCGCAATGAGGCGATTATTGTGTCGGAGCAAAATGCGATCGTAGCAGTGAATGGAATTATTTTCGCCTAATTACTATCTTGCGGCATGATAACAACTCTGCACAAACAGTTTGGGAGGATTGCCTTTGGGCGATTGATGGCGGTTGGCGCACGCTGGCGCTACTATATATATATGTATACGGCCTGCCTGCTCGTCATGGCATCGGCTTGCTCAACGACGCGGAATCTGCCGGAGGGCGAGGTGTTGTATAGCGGCATAAAGCGGATTGAGATTGCGGCGGTCGATTCGGTTCCTTTTTCTCCTCTTGCGATGTCGGAGATTGAGGCGGCGCTGGCTTATCCTCCCAACAATGCTCTTTTCGGGAGTTCGTCGGTGCGCTCTCCTCTGCCTTTTGGTTTGTGGATATATAATGCCTTTGTTGGGGCCGAGGGGGGATTGGGGAGATGGATATTCGATAAGTTTGCGGCCAAGCCGGTGTTTGTATCCACGGTGAACCCTGGGGTTAGGGTCGCCATAGCGCATAATCTGCTTCGGGAGAACGGATATTTCGACGGCCAGGCTTCTTACGAGCTTATTGCCGACGCGCATAATCCCCGCAAAGCCAAGCTTGCCTATCATATCGAGCCTTATCACCTCTACACTTACGATAGCATCCGCTACGTGCGCACCCGCTCGGCGGCCGACAGCCTTATTGCCTTGCATGCTTCCGAGCAGATTCTCCGGCCGGGGATGGGTTTCAGCGTGGCATCGCTCGAAGCCGAGCGTCAGCGGATTTCGTCGCTGCTGCGTAGCGAGGGCTTCTATTATCACCGTCCGGAGTTTATAGTATATCAGGCCGATACTCTACTCAGCCCGGGCAAGGTATCGCTGCGGGTGATGCGCAAGTCAGGGCTTCCGCAATCGGCAATGACGCCCTTCAGGATTGGCCGCGTATCTTTTGCGCTGACGGGCTATCGCGGCGAGCAGCCTGTTGATTCGGTGACGTATAGAGACATGACTGTTTTTTATGAGAACAAGCTCAGGGTTCGACCTGCCGTGCTCTACAAGCATCTGATGCTAAAGCCTGGCGACTGGTACTCGGAGGATCGCGAACGCCGAACGCAAACGGCCATCGCCCGCCTGCAAGTGTTTCGCTTCTCAGAGATGCACTTCGAGCCGCGCGATACCTCGCGCCGCAACGATCTGCTCGACCTCACCATCAATACCCTCTACGACCTCCCCCTCGGAGGAGAGCTGGAGTTCAACCTCACCGACAAGAGCAACAACCTTCGCGGGCCGGGAGCCATCTTCACCCTCACCCGATACAACCTCTTTGGCGGCGGCGAAGTTCTTCAGCTCGAAGCCAAGGGATCGTACGAATGGCAAACCAACAAGGCCCGCGCCGGCATGAACAGCTACGAATGGGGCGCCGGAGCCAGCCTCACCCTCCCCTTCGTTTGGCTACCGAGCTTTGCCGATCGAGGACTTGTATATCCTTCGTTCACCACCTTCCGGCTGAGCGGCAACCTTCTCAACCGCGCAAGATTCTTCCGCATGCTATCCTTCAATGCCGGACTGTCGTACGAATTTCAGCCCAGCCCTTACCATCGTCACATCTTCACCCCCCTTCGCCTAACGTATAATCGCATGCAGTCGCAAACAGCCGAGTTCGATAGCATCGCCGCCATCAATCCCGCGCTTCGCCTCAGCCTTGCCGACCAGTTCATCCCCGCCTTGAGCTACACTTACACTTACGACGATAGCTCCGAGCCCCGTCCGCACCACGTTTGGTGGCAGGCATCGCTCTCCGAAGCAGGTAATCTATTGTCGGGCATATACGCTTTGGCAGGAAATCAGTGGGGAAAGGAGGGGAAAAAGTTGCTGGGGAATCCGTTCGCGCAATTCCTTAAGCTCAGCGGCGAGTTCCGGTATAATCATAAGCTCGACAAAAACAACCGCGTAGTATTGCGGCTTATGGCGGGGATAATAGCCAGCTACGGAAACTCGCGCGTGGCTCCCTTCAGCGAGCAGTTTTACATCGGCGGAGCCAATAGCATCCGAGCCTTCAACATCCGATCCATCGGCCCGGGCCGCTTCATCCCAGCCGACCCTCATCTGAACCGCTACTCATACATCGATCAGGCAGGCGATCTCAAGCTTGAGGCCAACCTCGAATATCGCTTCCGCATCCTGGGCAATCTGTTCGGCGCCACCTTCATGGATTGGGGAGGGATATGGCTGCTGCGCAACGATCCGAATCGACCCGGAGGTACCTTCTCGCCCGCCCATCTCCTCAACGACATGGCTCTCGGAACCGGCCTGGGCCTCCGCTACGACTTCGACTTCCTCATCATACGCCTCGACGCCGGCCTGGGCCTCCATCTCCCCTACGATACAGGCCGACGGGGATACTACAACCTCCCCCGCTTCCGCGACTCATTCGCCTACCATCTCGCCGTCGGCTATCCGTTCTGAACAAAAGAAGGAATGCAGAAAAGGCTGCCGCACTCATCAGATGAGAGGCGACAGCCTTCAGCAAAGCATGATAAGATATAACTATAGCTATGGATTAATAGCCCGGGTTCTGCTTCAGTTCGGCGTCCTTGTTCATTTGAATTTCAGCAAGCGGAATAGGAAGCAGAATATGTTTGTTCGCGTCAAATCCGGTAATAACTTTTCCTGTTGGCGATGTGTCGCCGTTCATGGGTACGCGATCGGCCAGCTTGCCGGTGCGCACGAGGGTCATTCGTCGATTCTCCTCTCCGATGAGTTCGCGAGCGCGCTCGTCGAGTATGAAGTCGATTGAGATGTCGGATGCGCTGACGGCTCCGAGCGTAGCGTTGCCCGTTGCGGCGCGTGAAGCTTTGAAGGCGCGGTTGCGCAGAACGTTGATGTCGGCAGCAGCTCCGGCGGCGTTATTCTGTCGCAAACGGGCTTCGGCTCGCAGCAGATAGGTTTCGCCCAGGCGCATGATGGGCCAGTCTTTCACTATGGCATATCCGAAGTCGTCGGTCGGATCGTATCCGCCCCACTTAGTGCAGTAGGGATAGAGCACTTCGAGACTGTCGGCTTCGTAAGGAATGACGGCATCTCCGAGCTTCACTTCCATTTCCTGAACCTTGTCGGCGGCATTGAGGGCCACGCGGAACCCCTTGGCGTTAACTCCTATGGTTGCTCCTGCGAAGGATGGATTGTTGTAGAATACAGTGCGGCGGATGTTGAAGTTGCTGTTGCGGATATCTCCTTCAAGTCCGCTCCAAACAGTGTACTTCATGAAGTTGCTGAGACGTAAGCGTCCGTTGCCACGTCCGCCGAGCGAGTCGCAGTTAGTGTATCCTATGTCGATCTTATGTAGGGCCGGCTGCCATACGCGACGGTGCTGCGGATTGTCGATGGTTCCTCCGGTGACCTGGTTGTTGTATTCCATTTCGAAGACCCAGATGCCTTCGGTGTTGCCTTGGGAGCGTCGCTGATTGCCGAAGCGGAACATGTCGCGATATGGATCGCCTCCTTCGCCGAGGAACTTTCCGTAGCGTTCCTCTATCAGCTTATACTTTCCGCCGTCGATGATGCCCGTTGCCGCTTGTTCGGCTTTGGCGAAATAGCTGTTGTCGCGCATGCCCATACGTAGATAAGCTTCGGCGGCAAGTTGCCGAGCCATGTCTTTGTTGATGCGCGAAGGCTTGGAGGTAGCTCCCACGTCAGGCAGATTGGCTATGCCGTATTGCAGATCTTCGTCGATCAGGCGGTCGACATCGGCCACCGGATTGCGTGTGAAATCGAACGTTGGCACGGTGACAGGCTTGTCGAGCAGAGGCACATCTCCCCAAAGAGTGACGAGCGTGTTGTATGCATAAGCGCGGAAGAATCTTGCTTCGGCATTGGCCGGCTTATTATCGTCGCCAACAGCAGCAATGATAAGGTTGGCGTTGTTGATAAACTCGTAGCTCTTTTGCCATAGATGCATCACGCCGTAGTTTTCGGAGTTGAGGTCGGCGTATTGGTAGAAAGGATTCTCCACGCCTTGCGTAGCTCCGGCAGAGCATACGTCGGTACCGATTTGCCAGCATGAGAGGAATCCCTGATGTCCGCTGTATGCCCAAAGCTCGGCGAAGATGCGGTGCAGGCCGACGAGCTCGGCGTCGACGGTTGTCGCATCGGTATGCCCTGTATTGTCGAAGCTGTAAGGCTTCTCCGTCAGAAAGTCGTCGCTACACGAGAAAGCGAGCAAACTCAATGCGATAAATGCGATTATGATCTTATTGTATTTCATTGCAATTGAATTTAAGAGTATGAATAATTAGAATGTTAGATTAAGGCCGAAGACCAGGTCGCGGGTGACGGGATAGTTGATGTCCCAGTTGCTTGTTCCGCGAACATCGTATCGCGCTTCCGGATCCCATCCGAGCCAGTCGGTGAAGGTAGCCAGGTTGCGTCCGCTAACGTATATCTGCACGGCGCTGAGGCCTGCGGCTTTCATCCATGCCTGCGGCAGGTTGTAGCTCAGGGTGACGTCTTTGATGCGGGTATAGCTGGCGTCCATCGGGAAGCCGTATCCGTGGCTATTGGAGTGATTGCCGAGGGAGCGCCATTCGTTGCTGCGATTCTGCGGTGTCCAGAAGCCTATCTCGGCAGGGCCGTTGCGTCGTCCGAGCTCATCGGAAACTGTTCCTATGACCTGGTTGTTCGACATGATGCCTTGCACGGTTTGGATGAATATGCTCAGGGAGAGATTTCGGTAGCTGAAGGTGTTCGTCAGTCCGCCCGTCCATTTGGGCTGCGTCTGTCCGAGTATGGAGCGGTCGTTGTCGTCGACTTTGCCGTCGGGCACCCCGTCGGGGCCGCTGAGGTCGGCGAGCTTGAGGTCGCCGGCTATGGCTGCATCGTCCCATCCGATGTTTCCTCCCTGATCTTTAGGCTTGCCTATTTCGTCTTCCTGCCATACTCCCAGCTTGGTGTAGTCGTAGATGACGCCAACGGGCTTGCCGATGAACCATCGGTTGCCCAGATCTTCTACTTCGCCGCCATAAACTTCGACCCATTTGCTTACGTTCTTTGCGAACACAAGCGTTGTATTCCAGCGGAAGTCTTTAGTATCGACGTTCACAGAGTTCAGGGTTATTTCGATACCCTTGTTGTTCACGCTACCGATGTTGTTCCAAACGTCGGCAGAGCCGGAGATAGTGGTGAGTTTCTGTGTGAGAAGTATGCCGTCGGTTGTTCGGTTGTACCATTCCAGGGTACCGTTGAGGCGGTTGCTCCAGAGGCTGAAGTCGGCGGCGAGGTTGAGGCCCTGGGTGCGCTCCCAGTGGAGGAGGGAGTTCCCCATGCGGGTGCCGACCTTCATCGATGTTGTTGTCCCTCCGTTCAGAGCCAGGGTGCTCGAGGTTAGCTTGAACATCGAATCGTAAACCGGAATAGATGCATTGCCCGAATATCCCCAGGATGCGCGCAGCTTCAGCGAGCTCAGGATATGCGTAATCGGCTGTGCAAACTCTTCGCGGGTAACGTTCCATCCTAAAGCGAAGGAGGGGAAGTTACCCCACTTGGAATCTTCGCCGAACACGGATGCCGCATCGCGCCGTATGGTAGCGGTGAGCAGGTATCGGCTGTCGTAGTTATAGTTCAGACGTCCCATCATTGATTGCAGGCGACGCATATCGGCTTGCGAATCGACCGACTGTGTCGAGCCCGATTCGAGGTTGCCCCAGCCTACGTTATCGTTGGGGAAGGTTCGCGAATAGGCTCTCGCCTGCTGCCAGTATTTGCTGGAGGCTGAATAAAGTCCGGTGAGGTCGAAGTGATGCTTTGCAATATCCCTCGAATAAGTAAGGATGTTCTCTACCAGATAATACTGCGACTCATTATTGTCTATGTATCCGTAGCCCTGTTCGTTGTATACGGTTTTACCCTCGTAGTAGTTGTTGCGGGTGGGGATGAAGGTGTAGCCGGCGTTTAGTCGGTACTTCAATCCTTTCAGAAGAGAAATCATCTCGCCGAAGTTCAGTTCGCCGTATCCGTTCAGGGTGAGGTCAAACTGTCGTCGTTCGGGATTGATGGTCGTTGGCAGCATAGGGTTGGGCCATAATGTTTCGGAGAACATGGGATAGTGCGTATAGGTTGTGCCGTCGTCTTCGTAGAGCTTTCCGAAGGGGCTCATGGCCGATGCGTTGAGTAGGTTGGCCCGTCCGCCGTCGCGATTGTGGGCAACGATGGCTGCGCTTGCTCCGATGGTGAACCATTTCACGGGATTGACGTCCATGTTCATACGCAGCGAGTAGCGCTTGTAGTTATATCCCTTCACAACGCCGTGCTGGTTAAGGAAATCTCCGGAGAAGAAATACTTGGCGTATTTCGATCCGCCCGTTACGCTCACGTTATGGTCTTGTATGATTCCGGTTTGAGTTGCCTCGTCAATCCAGTCTATTGTTCGTCCGGCCTTGAAGTTCTCTACCTCGTCGGCATACTGAACGCCTCCGAAATCGGGATTGAGGGGCTTGTTCTGTATGCGAGCGTACTCGGCATATCGTTCGAGCAACTGAGATGTGGATCCGGGCTCCAGGATGTGGGCAATCTCCGAGAATCCCAGATAGCCGCCGTACCTGACGCGCGGATGCGAATCGCCTCCTCTTTTGGTTGAGATAAGGATAACGCCGTTGGATCCCTGCACACCGTAGATCGCCACAGCCGACGGATCCTTAAGGATCTCAATCGACTCGATGTCGCCCGGATTAATATCGTTAATAGAAGCATCGGCCGAGAGAGCCATCCCGTCGACCACCAGCAGCGGCGAATTACTAAGGTTGATAGAACTCCTTCCGCGCACAAGCATTCCCGGAGTATCGCCCGGTATCGACGAGTTTTGGGTAACATTAACTCCGGCGGCCACGCCTTGAATGGCCTGGGCGAAATTAGCTACCGGAAGATTGCTCAATCGCTCCTTTGGTACGGAGGTAACAGAGCCGGTAATGTCCGAACGCTTCTGCGTACCGTATCCAACCACAACCACCTCTTCCAGCAATTGCGCGTCCTCAAGCAGCGTAACATTAATCTCCCTCCTTGAACCAATGGTAACCTCCTGCGTAACGAATCCAATATAGGAAAACAGCAGCGTCGAGCTGGCCGACGGAGCCGTCAGGCCGAACTTGCCCTCCGCATCAGATATGGTTCCCCTGCTTGCATCGCCCTTAACAACAATGCTTACTCCGATAAGCGGATCGCCGTTGGCATCGCTAACCGTACCGGATACTCTCACATTCTGCGCATATCCAACGGCAGAATACATCATCCATAAACACACCAGCAAGCAGGCAAATCGCCATTGCCGGATAGTAGACATTAAAATTGATTTTTTCATAAATTCTTACTGCTTAATGTTAAAAAAGAATACATCGCAAAAGTATCTCCCCCGACCCTCTCCTCGTATGCGTTTGGGGACAAATATTATGATGTTTGGGGACATGCAGCCTCCCGCCTCTGCGAAAAGTTTTCGAAAGATTATTCGCTCCGATAACAACTCGGCGCAAGCCCAAAGAATATAACTATCATCAGAAGATAAATTTATTTGGCGGCACCCAAGTCACGAAAAAACGCCATCGGATTTATTTGGCGGCACCCAAGTCGCGAAAAAACGCCATCGGATTTATTTGGCGACACCCAATTCTTTCCTGCCCTGCCGATCGCGCTGAATTGCAATCGGCAGGGCCCCCAAAAAAACAGGGTCTCTCATAAAAAGACCCTGTTTGCATATCAGTAATGTTAAAGGATTAATTCTCCCAGCCT
>JAITHO010000066.1 GCA_031279915.1 Tannerellaceae bacterium | reverse complement strand
TGGCGGAGCCCAAGTCGCGGGAAAACGCCATTTGATTCATTTGGCGACACCCAAGTCGCGGGAAAATGCCATCTGAGACAAATCGCGACAGTCGGATCATCCGGGTCTCTCCAAAAATTCTGGGCGCGGCAGGGAGATTCATCCGGCTTATTCTTGCCAGGGAATAGCTCCCGACTGGCGAATGTGCTCCATTAGCGCACGGAATAGCTTGCGGTACCTTTCATCCGTTTGATTGGATAGCGAACGCTCCTCCCGCGTGTCGGACATTATGTCGAAAAACTGCATGGGCTCCCAGGGAGTGTTCTGGAGGATCTTCAGATCCCTGTTCCTGGCAGCATAGTAAGCCATGCCTCCGTAGCGCAGATTGCCTTCGCGCCTTACCCAGAACACGGTTCTGTCGTCTGTCGTTTGCCGCTCCCCTTTCAGTATGGGGAGGATGCTCATCCCGTCAATCGCATGCGAGAACCTGGCCCCAGCAAGATCGCATACTGTGGGGAAGAGATCCGAGAGCATCACAAAGTTGTCGTTGACGGCTGGGCGGATAGCGCCTTTCCAGTATGCGCCGGCGGCAACCCTGATGCCTCCCTCGTACATGTCCTCCTTGCCTCCGCGCAGAGGGCCGTTGTTTGCTCCCACGCTGATTTGCCCGCCATTGTCGGAAGTAAAGATGATGATGGTATTATCTAACTGGCCGTTGGCCTCAAGAGCTCGGTACAAGCGTCCGATGTTATCATCCAGATGCTCGATGAGGGCCACGAGCTTCACACGGTTCTCGCTCATACCTTTTTCTCGGTTCCTAACCTTTTCGACCCATTCGGAGGGAGCTTGCAAAGGAACGTGAGGAGCATTGTAGGCCAGATACAGGAAGAAGGGATCGGCCCGTCGGCCGTTCCGCCCGTTAACGTAGGCTATGGCCCAGTCGGTGAACAGGTCGGTGGCATGTCCGGAGGGATTGATCAGGCGGTTGTTCTCGCGCATATAGTTATGATTCTGCCGCAGGTGAGTATAGTAATCGTCCATCATATCGCCCAGGAAGCCGTGGAAGTAATCAAAGCCGCGCTCGCAGGGAGTATTGGGCGATTCGAGTCCCAGATGCCATTTCCCAACCAAAGCCGAATGATAGCCGGCCGATTTCAATACCTGAGGCAACAGAACAGCCTGCTGCGAGAGATAGCCCCAGCTATCCTCCTTAGTCGTGCGAATCACTCCCGGAACGCCAACCATGTCGGGAAAGCATCCCGTCAAGAGAGCCGCACGACTTGGCGACGATACCGGACAATTAGCGTGGAAGTTCCTGAACCGAACGCCCTCGCTGAGCAAACGGTCGATATTAGGCGTATGCACATCCTTGGCAAAACCCTGGCAACCCACATCGCCGTATCCTAAATCATCCGTCAGTATTAGCAAGATATTAGGCTTAGACGGCAGATCAACCGCATGCGCCGGAGCCAGTGCAGCCAGCGCCATGCAGCTTTGTATTACTATCGTTTTTTTCATCATCTTTTCATCACAGTTTATTGTTTAAACTCCTCGCGCAAGTCGCAAACCGGAGCCTTTATCACCATCGCCTGCTTATGCCTGTTGGCGACTTCCACGAGCTGAGCTACAATCTGAGGCTGTGCAGCCGATTTATTGAATCGCTCGGAAATATCCGTCTCCAGATTATAGAGCTCCGGAACCTCGCAGTCCACAATCTTCATCGACGGCAGATACATGTCGTAGATAGTCTTGAAATAAAGCTTCCAGGCCCCTTTCCGAACGGCCATCAGATCGCTTCCCCACCAGTAGAACACTTCGTCGCGGGCAGAGGCTTGCCGCTCGAAAAGCAATCCGCGCTGATCTACTCCGTCGAGGGCAACGCCTTTCGGCAAGGCTATTCCCGCCAAGGCCAGGAAGGTTGGCATGATGTCCATCGAGGTCATGATCTCGCTCGAAAGCGAAGCCGGTATTTTGCCAGGCATGCGGGCGATGGCCGGCACCCTGAAGCCTCCTTCCCACCATGTCCCCTTTCCGTCGCGGAGCGATCCGGCCGTGCCGCCGTTCTCCTTTTGAGTAAGCCAGGGGCCATTATCGCTCGTGAAGATGACAAGCGTATTTTCGTCGAGCCCACATTCCTCAAGGGTTTTGAGCACCAGGCCAACGCTCCAGTCGATCTCCTCCACCACATCGCCATACAAACCGCGCTTGCTCGTTCCCCTAAAACGATCGTTGGTATATAGAGGCACATGCGGAAAAGTATGGGCAAAATATAGGAAGAAGGGCTTGCCGGCCTTCTGATCCTTTATAAATCCAACCGCCTTTTCGGTATAGCGGCGGGTAATCTCCCCCTGGTCGGGATTCGATTCTATGCGCAGATTATTTTCGAGCAGCGGGGTGGGGGGATAATTCTGTGCGCGGCCCATCCGTCCCGTCCCCATATCGTTTGAATACGGAATGCCGAAATACGAATCGAAGCCATGATCGGTGGGCAGATAAGGCGAAAAGGCTCCCAGATGCCACTTGCCCACGCAGGCGGTAGCGTATCCGTTTTCCTTCAAAACCTTGGCCATCGTAATCTCATCCTGCCCCAAGCCGGCCTTCGAATCAGGGAAGAGCACGTGATTCCGTTCGCCGTACATGCCGTTGCGCACCGGCAAGCGTCCGGTCAGCAGCGCGCTGCGGCTCGGAGTCGAAACGGCAGCTCCAACGTAAAACTGAGTCAGCTTCATGCCTTCGGAAGCCATCCTGTCGATGTTAGGCGTCTTAATCGTAGGATTGCCAAAGCAACCGATATCGCCGTATCCCAGATCGTCGCAGAAAATAACAACCAGATTCGGCTGCTTCTGCACGTTTTGCCCCATCGCCATACCCGACAGCAAGGGCAGCAAGCCTAAAGAAATAGCTTTTATATTTTTCATAACTATAAAGATTAACTGTAAAACAATTTTCAAAGTGCAATATAAACAATGATAGAAACCTTTCAAATTCCCCCCAGCCATACCCGGAAGTCGGGAGGAATCTCAAAGGAGGTCATACCCTCCAGCCCAGCCAGGTTATTTCCTCCTTTGGGCAGGCGTAGAGGCAGGTTTCAAACCTGCCCCTACTTTTGACACATTCTTCATTGGCAGACGGAACTTTCCCCCATGCTAAGAATCCGGCGCCTTAATATCCGGGATTCTGCTCCATTAGAGCATTGCCGTGCATTTCGGAAACGGGGATGGGCCAGTTCAGTCGTTCGGCTGTTACGTTGTCGGCATCGCCAGGCAGATAGGGATTGTACATGTCGTTCGGCACGAAGGTTCTCGACTGTTTGATCTTTGCCAGCGCGTAGGCCGTTCCCCAGCGTTTGAGGTCGTATAGCCTGTGACCTTCGCCGCAGAGCTCCACGGCGCGCTCGTTGCGGATAGCCTCTCTGAGCTCGTCTTGTCCCTGAATGTTTTTGAGGCCAGCTTCGCCGCTCATGCCGTACAGAGTTTCCCCGGCGCGCGTGCGAATCTGGTTCAGGAGTT
>JAITHO010000028.1 GCA_031279915.1 Tannerellaceae bacterium | reverse complement strand
ATTCCTAGGAATATTTGGGTTATTCCTATGAATATTTGGGTTATTCCTAGGAATATCTCCGTTCTGCCTAGGCATATTTGCGTTATTCCTGGGGATAAGGCCGCGCCATTCGGGTACAATTTCATTGTGTTTGGAGGCGTTTTTTAATCAGATAGAAAAATCTTAAAATATTTAACAAAATCAGAAGATATGGACACACAAGCAAAAGCACGACTTACGCTCGACGACGGTACCGTTTTCGACGGATATTCATTCGGCTACAAAAAATCAATAACGGGCGAAGTTGTATTCAATACCGCCATGACCGGCTATCCCGAAAGCCTCACCGACCCTTCGTATGCCGGGCAATTAATGGTTTTGACCTACCCCCTCGTGGGCAACTACGGCGTTCCGCAACAGGCGCTTAGGCCCGACGGCATATCCCTCTTCATGGAGAGCGATCGCATCTACGCCGACGCCATTATCGTTAGCGATTACAGCGCCGAATACAGCCACTGGAACGCCGCAGAAAGCCTCGGCGACTGGCTCGCGAAGGAAAAAATTCCCGGCCTTTGCGGCATCGACACTCGCGCCCTGACCAAAATCCTGCGCGAAAGGGGCGTCATGAGGGGTACCATATCCATCGAGGGCGCGCCCGAAGTCGCGGAGGAAAATGTAAAGTACGAGGATATAAACTACGTCGACCGCGTCTCCACAAAAGAGATTATTGTTTATGGAGAAGGGGATGGGAAAAAGCGGGTCGTACTCGTTGACTGCGGGGTTAAGCACAACATTATAAGATGCTTGCTGCGGAGGAATATCACTGTGATAAGGGTTCCGTGGGACTACGATTTTAACACTTTGGAGTGGGATGGCCTTTTCATAAGCAACGGCCCCGGCGATCCGGATACCTGCGACGCGGCCGTTCAAAACATCCGCAAGGCATTGGAGGGAGATAAACCCATCTGCGGGATATGCATGGGCAATCAACTGCTGGGCAAGGCCGGAGGGGCTTCGATTTTCAAGCTCCGCTATGGGCATCGCAGCCATAATCAGCCAGTTAGGATGGCAAACTCTAACCGCTGTTTCATCACCTCGCAAAACCATGGATATGCGGTTGACGACCGAACGCTGGGCCCCGACTGGGAGCCGCTTTTTGTTAACATGAACGACAATACGAACGAGGGAATACGTCACAAGCACAAGCCTTTTTTCAGCTCCCAGTTTCATCCTGAGGCAAATAGCGGGCCTACGGATACTGAATTTATCTTCGATTTGTTTGCCGATTCGCTCCATACCGGCCGCCTCGACCTCAGCACGGTTGCGCTTCCGCAGGAAAGCACTGAGCGATTGCCGCTTAAGAAGGTGCTGGTGCTCGGTTCGGGGGCTCTCAAGATTGGCGAGGCGGGCGAGTTCGATTATTCGGGCTCCCAGGCCCTCAAGGCGAGAAAGGAGGAGGGTCTTGAAACGGCGCTTATAAATCCCAACATTGCAACGGTGCAAACTTCGGAGGGAGTGGCAGATACGGTGTATTTTCTTCCGGTAACGAAGTTTTTTGTTGAGAAAGTTATTGAGAAAGAGAAGCCCGACGGCATCCTGCTTGCCTTTGGCGGGCAAACGGCTCTGAATTGCGGCGTTGAGCTCTATCGCAGCGGGGTGCTGGAGAAGCACAACGTGCGGGTGCTCGGCACTCCTGTTCAGGCGATTATGGATACGGAGGATAGGGAGCTCTTCGTTCGCAAACTTGATGAGATAAACATCAAAACGATCAAGAGCGAGGCTGTGGATAATATCAACGATGCAAGGATGGCCGCCGAAAGGCTTGGTTATCCGGTGATTCTGCGGGCGGCTTATGCGCTCGGAGGGCTCGGCTCCGGATTTTGCGACAATGAATCGGAGCTCAATATCCTTGCGGAAAAGGCCTTTTCATTTTCCCCGCAAATTCTGGTGGAAAAGAGCCTGAAAGGCTGGAAGGAGGTGGAATACGAAGTTGTACGGGATGGCTACGATAACTGCATCACCGTGTGTAATATGGAAAATTTCGACCCTCTTGGTATTCATACAGGGGAAAGTATCGTTATTGCTCCCTCTCAAACGCTTACGAACGCGGAATATCACAAGCTCCGCGAGCTATCTATCAGGATAATAAGGCACATCGGGATAGTGGGCGAGTGCAATGTTCAGTATGCCTTAGATCCTGAAAGTGAGGATTACAGAGTTATTGAGGTGAATGCGCGCCTTAGCCGTTCGTCGGCCCTCGCTTCGAAGGCAACCGGCTATCCGCTGGCTTTTGTTGCGGCCAAGCTTGGTTTGGGCTACGGATTGTTCGAACTTATGAACTCCGTTACAAAAACAACCAGCGCTTTCTTCGAACCTGCTCTGGACTACGTGGTTTGCAAGATCCCCCGCTGGGATTTAGGCAAGTTCCAGGGCGTGGCGCGCGAGCTTGGATCAAGTATGAAGTCGGTTGGCGAAGTGATGGCCATAGGTCGCACCTTTGAGGAGGCCATTCAGAAGGGAATTAGGATGATAGGGCAGGGGATGCACGGGCTTGTGGAGAATAAGGAGCTGGTTATCCCCGACATCGACAAGGCCCTCAGCGAACCTACCGACCGCCGGCTCTTTGCAATCAGCCAAGCTTTGCGCATGGGCTACACTATCGACAGGATTTTTGAGCTCACCCGGATTGACAAATGGTTCTTGCAGAAGCTATACAACATCATCCGGACGGCTGCCGAACTCGAAGCCGTGACGGATACAGACGGCCTTGGCGATGAGCTGCTCCGCAAGGCAAAGGTTGAGGGATTCTCGGATTTCCAGATAGCCAGAGCCATTTTCAAGGACGATATGACGGAGGCCGACATGCTCAACCTGCGGATAGAGCGGAAAAGGCGGGGCATAGTTCCCTCCGTCAAGCAGATAGATACGCTCGCCGCCGAATATCCCGCGCAAACCAACTACTTGTATCTGACCTACGGCGGTTCGGACAAGGACGTTCGCTATCTGGGCGACCACCGATCCATCGTTGTGCTGGGTTCCGGCGCTTACCGCATCGGTAGCTCCGTGGAGTTCGACTGGTGCGGCGTGCAGGCCCTGAACACTATAAGGAAGGAGGGATGGCGATCGGTGATGATCAACTACAATCCGGAAACGGTTTCGACAGACTACGATATGTGCGACCGCCTCTACTTCGACGAGCTGACCTTCGAGCGCGTGATGGACATCATCGAGCTTGAGCGTCCGCACGGCGTCATTGTTTCGACGGGCGGACAGATTCCGAACAACCTCGCTCTGCGTCTCGACGCGCAAAAAGTTAACATCCTTGGCACAAGCGCCAAGAGCATCGACAATGCCGAAGACCGACATAAGTTCTCGGCCATGCTGGACAGGATCGGCGTCGATCAGCCTCGCTGGAAAGAGCTGAGCGGCATGAGCGAGATAAACGCCTTCGTGAGCGAGGTTGGATTCCCCGTGCTCGTTCGCCCCAGCTATGTGCTTAGCGGAGCGGCGATGAACGTATGCTCGAACGGCGAAGAGCTCGAGCGCTTCCTGCAGCTGGCCGCCAACGTTAGCAAGAAGCATCCGGTTGTGGTGAGTCAGTTCATCGAGAATGCCAAGGAAGTCGAGGTGGATGCCGTAGCCGAAAACGGCGAGATAATCATCTACGCCATAAGCGAGCACATCGAATTTGCCGGCGTACATAGCGGCGACGCCACCATACAGTTCCCCGCCCAGAATCTGTATGTAGAAACAATGAGGCGAATCAAAAGAGTTAGTCGCAGGATAGCGCGCGAGCTAAACATCTCCGGGCCGTTCAATATCCAATATCTGGCCAAAGCCAATGATATAAAGGTAATCGAATGCAATCTGCGCGCCTCGCGGAGTTTCCCCTTCGTCAGCAAGGTTTTGAAGATAAACTTCATCGATTTGGCGACGCACGTAATGCTCGGCCTTCCGGTTCAACGCGTAACGAAGAATGAATTTGACCTCGACTATGTGGGCATCAAGGCTTCGCAATTCTCCTTCAGCCGCCTTCAGAAGGCCGATCCGGTTCTGGGAGTGGATATGGCATCAACGGGCGAGGTCGGCTGCATAGCAATGGACACCTCCGAGGCCATCCTGAAGAGCATGCTGTCAGTCGGCTATCGCATTCCAGCAAAGAACATCCTCCTCTCCACCGGCGCATCCAAGCAAAAAGCCGACATGCTGGACGCCGCTCGCCTGCTGACAAAAAAAGGCTACAAACTGTTCGCCACCGGAGGCACCTACCGCTATCTCAAATATGATAATGAAATAGAATGTGAGCGCGTTTACTGGCCTAGCGAAACAAACGAACCCCAAGCCCTGCAATTATTGCACGAACGAAAAATCGATATGGTCGTCAACATACCCCGCAACCTCACCGCCGAAGAATTAGAGAATGGCTACAAGATCCGTCGCGCAGCAATAGATCTCAACATCCCGTTAATAACAAATGCAAGACTAGCCGATGCTTTCATAACGGCATTTTGCACTCTAAGCCTCGACGAAATACAGATAAAAAGCTGGTCTGAGTATAAATAGAGGGTCTGAAAACAACATTTCCCGTAAAAATGAACGCATATCAAACAATAAAAAAGATTTTGTTTGGATATTAAAAGTATACGATTACCTTTGCAGAAAAAAATAATCTCTATAATACTCTGGAGATGAGAGAAAAAATAATAGCTCAAAAAATCAGCGCGAAATACTCGCAATTAAGCAGCAAGTCAATAGACGAACTTGCTTCCATTTTAGAACGTAAGCAGATTAACAAACACAAGTTAGTGCTGCGCGAGAAAGAGACCCTTAGCAGTCTGTATTATGTAGATCAAGGTTTGCTACGGATGTTCTGTCTCAAGAAAGGTCATGATATGACTGACAATTTTATTAGTGAAGACAATATCTGCGTTGACGTATCAGGCTTTTTAAAGAAAGTCCCTACAGGTCTTATGATAGAAACGCTTGAGGCTTCTGTATTATACGAAATCCCTTACTTAAGTTTGATGGATTTGGCAGAATATAACTCAGAGTTAAGCTCTTTGTACCGTATAATAATAGAAAGGGCATTGATGGAAAGCTATCAGAAATGGGATGTCTTCCGTTTTGCAACAGCCAAGGAACGCTATGTACGCTTCATGAAAGATTTTCCTTCGATTGTCATTCGGGTGCCCCTGCTTTACATTGCATCTTATCTGGCTATGTCTCCAGAAACACTTAGCCGTGTGCGCGGGGCTATATTTAGTAGTAATAAATAGTCCTTGTTCCATATAATTTTAATCAGAGGACACGATTTATTTTGACGCAAATCAAGTGTAATGTCATAAATAGTTCGTATCTTTGCATTGAGTAAAGGTGTAAGACTTATTTATGATTAGTTAAGCAATAACCAAAACCGATTGTTAAATACACAGATGGATTAGGTTAGTTTTTGATTCTCAGAGAGGGGCAGCTTGCAAAAGTTGCCCCTCGAATTTTTTGTGGTGTGCCGAGCATGGCACAAACACTTGGTGGTGTAAGTCCACTACGGGGGATAGGTCGTTACTCAAAATGCTGTTATTTGCTCAGAGAAAACAAGGGGGGACTGTTGAGCATGGATTGGCTTGTTGCCTCCAGTGCGTCATGGAGCTTGATGTCGGAGATGTTTCGGCAATGCTTCTTTTACCAACGCTCCTCGCTTTCAACTGGATTTCTGTTTAAAAAGGGCAAAACGAAATGGTGTTAAAATATATTCAAGGAAAAGCCATATTTATCCGAATGACAACGACTTAATGACAGGTTCGATTTAACAACTGCAAAAACGAAATGTAATATTTCTCTTTACAGAGCCTTTACACAAGGCCTTATTTGAACGCCTTTGAACGCCTTTGAACGCCTCAAAAGTTTACATGCAACTCTGAAACAACCATAAAATGCCTTATCAATTGAGAGGCCTCACAATCGCCTAAAAAAGCCTTATTCAGGGTATTACTGCC
>JAITHO010000093.1 GCA_031279915.1 Tannerellaceae bacterium | reverse complement strand
AGCCGGCCACGCCACCAATATAGCCATGGGTGGTCGATACATTGGCCGAGGAGGAGCAGTTCTTCATTGTGCCGCCGCTCTTAATCTGCCCAACAATGCCGCCTACAATGTTGTCATTGGCGGATATAGTTCCGGAGACGGTGCAGTTCTCAATCGATCCTCCCTCAACATAGCTTGCTACGCCGCCTACATAGCCCTTGGCTGTGATATTCACGTCCAGCACGAGGTTTTTTACCGTAGCGCCGTTAAGCGGGCCGAACAGGCCGGCATCTTCGAGGGAAGCGTCATTAATAGTAAGGTTGGAAATGGTATAGCCTTGGCCGTCGAAATTCCCTTTGAACGGAGAGCCGTATGCTCCGATTGGAGCCCAGCTTATGCCGGTAAGGTCAATGTCGTTAGCAAGTTCAAACGACACGCCTTGATAGGCATTGCCGCCGGTTACCTCCGAAGCTAAAGTTGTGAGATCTGATGTAGAGCTAATACTATGTGGGCCATTGCCCGTCCATGTCTGCGCCGAGCTATTCTGCGGCGCCCATGCTGCCAAGAAAAGGGCAGCTAATAAACAAAGTAGTATACGATTCATTTTCTTGTTGATTTAATATTGTTAATAAAAAGGTATAAGTTGAGATAAAAAAAAGGTGTTATGAAGGTTTTGCTTTTTCATAATTTGCGTTTCATCGTAATAAAGGCGGGGGGCGGATTTGGCACAATGGTTCATGCTCCATCTGCTGCAAATAGCGATGACATAACAATGGCCGCTTCACATATTTACTGAGGCCGCCATTTATTTTTTGAATGATAGGGAAATGTTTGGAACCGTTTATATGTTCAGCTGGGTGAAGTAAGATGTAAAAAATAGCCTTCAAAAAATCGAAGGCACGGGCATTAAATACCGGCATAAAGGGAAGACTATACATGTTTTGTCGTTCAATTTTTATTCGGATGCAAATATAAGGATTGTTTGGAATTTACAAACATTGTTGAGAGGCGTTAGAGAAGAACGATGTAAGTATGGAATGTTTTTGAGCGGAACGGATTCTTGGGCAGATGTGGCCTTGGCTTCCTGTGACAATGACCGGGTTAAATGATTTGTCAGAGGATGAATCAACAAGCTTAAAAAAATCTTTTTTCGACGGACAATGCAAGTTTGTAACGGCCATTTTTTTTCCGGCAAGGTGTCACAACAGTTTCAGTTCCGTCGTTTTTTCCAAACAGGCGACTGAAACAGTTTCAGTTCCTCCAATTTTTTTAGGCGAGTTGCCAACGCAGTTTCAGTTCCTTCAATTTTTCCAGACGGAGCGCCAAAACAATTTCAGTTTCTCCAAATTTTCCAGACGAGGCGATGAAATAGTTTCAGTTTCTCCAAATTTTCCAGACGAGACGCTGAAACTGTTTCAGTTTCGTCTTTTTTTTCAGATGACGCAACTGAAACAGTTTTGGCGACTCAAACGATTTCGGCGGGCCATTGCAAATCTGCAACGACTTAAGGTTGGAAAAAAATTAAGCCCAGATGCCGCATTATAGCACATTGCTTTTCTATTGCGGAAGCTGGGTTTAAAATCTCTGTGTATGGGCTGCTCCATTATGGGCGGACATTCCTCCTTATTATTTTTCCATTATATTTGCATCGGCAACAGACCGCTAATAATGAAGTTAAACCCTATATTAATCTTGAAAAAACTATGCTATTTGGCCACAGCGACGATTTCCATAACTACCCGCAAGAGATAAAAATCAATTTCAGTTCAAATGTTTGGAAGGGAGTGAACCTTGATAAGCTCCATTTGCATCTCCAAGAGAATTTCTCCAAGATAAGTTGTTATCCGGAGCCTGACGCTTCGGGTTTGAAGCGTTTGCTGGCTCGTCGCTTTGAATTGAAAGACGAGCAAGTGCTGGTTACGAACGGCTCCACAGCGGCTTTCTACCTCCTGGCGCAGGCTTGGAGAGGATCGAAATCAACCATTCTTACGCCCTCATTCAGCGAATATGAGGGCGCTTGCGCTATGCATGAACACGAGATTACCTTCCTGCCGAGCAGCGATGGCTTGGCGGCTCTATCGCTCAAGGGCCAGGATTTTTGCTGGATAGGGAATCCTAACAGTCCGGATGGACGCTTTTTCAACCGCAACGAGCTCCTCAAGCTTATCTCGGCTAATAAGCAGACGACGTTTGTGATCGATATGGCCTACGCCGCTTTCACAACCGAGGATGTGCTGAAGCCTGCCGACCTGAAGGGGCACAAGAATCTGGCGCTTGTTCATTCGCTCTCAAAGGCCTATAATATTCCGGGGATGAGGGTGGGGTACATCCTTGGCGCGCCGGCGATAACGCGGGAGCTGGTGAAGTATCTTATTCCGTGGTCGGTGAATGTTTTGGCCATAGAAGCCAGCAAGTATATCTTGATTCATCCCGCCCAATTCACCCTCCCAATACGTAAATGGCAGCGCGACACGAGCGACCTGATCTATCAGCTAAACAAGATTGATGGAATTGAGGTGCAGCCAACCTCAACCACCTTCTTCATCGTCAGGCTTCGCAAAGGAACAGCAGCCGATCTCAAGCAATATCTGGCCACGCAGCACGGGATTCTTATCCGCGACGCCTCGAACTTCAGAGGCCTCGACGAGTCGTGCTTCAGGATATGCACGCAAAGCTCCGACAGCAACATGCAGCTCGTGGGCGCCATCAAGAGCTGGCTGGAATCTTTGGAATAGTTAGGGCCGATGAAGCATCTCCGCCGCCGGCTTTTTTCGTTTAGCTCCGGTTGGGGCCGCCTTCTTGCGGCTTTATGCATCCTTTGGCTGAAGGGCGCAACTTTATTTGGAGGAGAAAATTGCTACAAATTTGGTCGGGTGGAGGCCAATAAGGCTTTTGCGAACAGCGAGGTGAGGTGCATCTTCAGAGATAAAACAGGCTTCCTTTGGTTCGGAACGCCATCGGGACTGAATCGCTACGATGGCTATGAAATAATCTCCAGCAAGCAGGATTTGATGCATCCTGAGGCAAACTCATCGAACAACAGCATCGAAAACATTCAGGAAGCTTACGACGGCAAGCTCTGGATTGAAACGCGGCTGGGATATACCATATACGATCCGGCCATGGAAGATTTTGCATCTAATACGTCCGAAATATTCCGCAGATATACCGGCCGCGACGACTTTGGTGGCTATGAAAATGCGATGGCATATATAGATAATGGAGGCAACTTCTGGTTCGTTACGCCCGACGATCTGCGCAAGTATGACATCTATAAGCAGAAATATTTTGTACTGCCGCAGGGCGAGGCCGGACGACTGAGCAAAGGAATAGTCCGCAGAATACGGCAAGGTATGAACCGATACTGGTTCCTCTTTGAGAACGGCCTGCTGGAGTGCATGGAGGCGCAGTCGAACCTTATCATCAGCAGCGATTCAGCGCTCTGCAAGGATGTGCGAACGGAAGGAAGGCCGTCGATGGGACTGTTTGTTGATTCGTCGGGCGACGTATGGGTTTACGGCCTGAGCGCCAACTTCGGTTTGGCCCGATTCAACGTCACGCGCAGCTCATGGATACGATATACGGCCGAAGCCGAGGAGGCGTACAGGATTTCGAACAACCTCGTTTCATCCGTAGCCGAAGACAGCAACGGCTTGATATGGGTGGGAACCGACCACGGAGGCGTTAACCTGATCGACAAAGCCGGCGGCGCCATCAGCGTACTACGGCACAATGAGAACGATCCGCACAGCCTTTCGCAAAATACCATACGGTGCATCTTTGCCGATGCCAGCGGAATGATGTGGCTCGGAACATACAAGAAAGGCGTTTGCTACTATCATGAGAGCATCTATAAATTCAGTAGGCCGGATACAAAACATCCCTTGCCCTTCCGCGACATCAATAGCTTTTGCGAAACAGCCGATCGCAACCTCTGGATCGGAACCAACGGCGGCGGATTGCTATACTACGACCGAGCCAGCGATGCCTACACCGAATACAAACATTCGCCCGCCAACCCTAACTCCCCCGCCGGCGACGTTATCGTAAGCCTCGCATCCGACCCCGAAGGCAAGCTATGGATAGGCTATTACCTGGCCGGCATGGATTGCTTCGACGGCAAGCGCTTCACCCATTATTCATACAATGAAGACGGGCTTAGCGACGATAATACATGGACGCTAATGTGCGATCGCTCCGGATACCTCTGGGCCGGAACCCTTCACGGCGGCGTATTCGTGTGGGATACCCGAACAGGCAAGCGCGTGCGGAGGCATAATACCTTCAGCTCCGTATACGGCATCATCGAAACCAAAACGGGAGCAGTAATCATCGGAACGCAGCGCGGCCTATACATATATAATAGTACAAGCCAAGAGTTCGAACCTTATGAGGAAGAAATATTCTCAACCATACGCCTGAGCCGGCACGACGTGAACTGCCTCTTCGAAGACAGCCGGAGCTTGCTCTGGATAGGCACCCGAACGGGCCTGTTCGTCTTCAATCCATATACCAAAGAAGTGAAATCGCTGTCGTGCGACAACGGTATGCCCTCCGATCTCATACAAAGCATACGCGAAGACGAAGAGCACAACCTTTGGGTCGGAACCAACAGCGGCCTGACCTGCATCCGCGTCCTAGCCGACGACAATACGACGGGCTATCGCTACAACACGCTCAACTACGACGGCAGCGAAGGACTCCAGGGAGAGATGTTCAACTATAACGCAGCGCTCTTTACATCACAGTCCGAACTGATATTCGGAGGCTCACAGGGATATAACATCTTCAAACCCTCAAACATCTGCTACAACAAGAACAATCCGCATGTCGTAATAACCGACTTCCGCATCTACAACAAAAGCATCAAGCCCCTCGAACCATGGGACGGACGAATAATCCTCCGGCAAAGCATCACGCAAACGGAAGAGATCGTTCTGAAACATTCCGACAAATACTTCGGCTTTACCTTCGCCGCCCTCAACTACTGCATGCCCGGCAAGTCGCGATACTTCTATAAGCTCGAAGGATTCAACGAACAATGGTTCGAAACAGCCCGCGGCAACCGTCGCCTAACTTACACCAACCTAAATCCCGGACGCTATACATTATACTTAAAGGCCGTCAACAACGACGGTGTGGAGAGTTCAACCCCAGTCGTACTACGCATCCGCATAAGCCCTCCCTTCACCGAAACCATCTGGGCATGGATAATCTATGCCTGCATCATCATCGGAGGAGGATTATATGCCTGGAGGCTGGCCAACAAACGCTCCGAACGCAAGCTAGCCTACGACCGCGAACGAATCCGCATAAGCCAGCAATTGGAGATCGACGAGATGAAGCTGCGCTTCTTTACGAACATCAGCCACGAATTTCGCACTCCGCTAACCCTCATAATCTCGCCGCTCGAAGATCTGCTAAAGAAAATCAAAGAGCCCGAAGACAAAGAACGGCTGAGCATTATCCGACGCAATGCCGAAACCCTGCTTACGCTAGTCAGCCAGCTGCTCGACTTCCGGAAGCTCGACGGCAACGGCTTCTCCATCCGACCCTCGCTTGGCGACATCGTTATCTTCATCCGCCAGCAAACCGAACTGTTCGCGGGGATAATGAAGAGGAAAGAAATAAAGTTTGAGTTCAAAACCGAGGTCGAGCAGCTATACATGTACTTCGACGCCGACAAGATGTCGAAAGTGATAGCCAACATACTCTCCAACGCCTGGAAATTCACCCCCGAAGGCGGCTCCATCACCGTAACGCTCGAAGCCGACGGCGACGGCCAGCAAATCCGAATCACCGTAACCGACACCGGCATCGGCATTCCCAGCGATGAGCTGGCCAAAGTCTTCGATCGCTTCTATCAAATCCGTCGAGAAGGCCAAGCCGACGACCACGGAAGCGGAATAGGCTTGCACATCGCCAAAGAATTTGTTGCCCTCCACGAAGGCGAAATACGCGCCGAATCCGCTCCCGAAGGCGGAGCCCGCTTCATAGTTACGCTGCCCGTCAAAACCCATCAGCCATCAGACAGCGACGACGACAGCGCATTCGAGGCCGAAGCCGATCAAAACAGCCTCCCCAAGCTCCTCATCGTTGAAGATAACCGCGAACTGTGCAACCTCCTCGCCGCCCGATTCAAAGACGCATACACCATACTCGAAGCACACGACGGAAGCGAAGGACTTGAAACGGCTCTGCGCGAAATCCCCGACTTTATCCTCTCCGACGTAATGATGCCACGGCTCGACGGCATACAAATGAGCCGCAAGCTCAAGTCCGACATACGCACCTCGCACATCCCACTCATACTCCTCACCGCCAAAAGCGGCGACGATAGCAAGATGGAAGGCCTCGCAGCCGGCGCCGACGACTACATCGTCAAACCCTTCAACCACGAGATGCTCGAAATAAAAATGCGCAACCTGCTCGAAACCCGCAATCGGAATCGCCAGCTCTTCAACGAACAAATCCGCATCGAGCCATCCCGCATCACCGTCAATTCCCTCGACAAACAGCTCATCCGCAAAGCGATCGACTACACCGAAGCCAACCTCTCCAACCCCAACCTCTCCGTCGAAGAACTAAGCCGAGAACTCGGAATGAGCCGCGTGCACCTCTACAAAAAGCTCCTCTCCATATCAGGCAAAACGCCCATAGAATTCATCCGCATCATCCGCCTCAAGCGAGCCGCGCAACTCCTGCGCGAAAGCCAGCTCAGCGTCTCTGAAATAGCCTACGAAACAGGCTTCAACAACCTTAAATACTTCCGCAAATACTTCCGCGACGAGTTCGGCCTGCTCCCCTCACAATATTCCCGCAAAAACGAATAGTTTACATCAAGTTATCCGATTGATAACAAAACCTACCCGCCGCGTAACAAAACCTACCCGCACCCATAACATTCCACCGCAAGCATCTCGCTCCCTCTGTTTACATTTGCATCATCAAACAATGCAACAACGCGCCAATCACAAAGACATTAAAGACCAGGTAAAAGAAGATGTTAGTTTCATTACATAGTACTAAGGCAAAAGATGCATATTGATTTTGACACCACTAATGGATGTGTAAAAATTGCAGGCTATGCGAATAGCTTGCAATTTTTTTTGTGCCGTACATGGTTAATAACTTGGTGGTGTAAGTCCACTACGGGGGTCGGTAGCGACCAACCGTTAGCCGAACAGCAAGGGTGTCTTCGCGAGTTGGAATCCGAAAGACAGGTAAGAGTGATGTTTCTCGAAGGGATGGCTGCAAACAACATCTCACACTCCTCTTAAAGGAGTCAAAGCACGGAACCGCCGTATGC
>JAITHO010000013.1 GCA_031279915.1 Tannerellaceae bacterium | reverse complement strand
TTTTTCACAATGCCGCGGGAGGCTGCACAAAGATTGTCCGAGAAATATTTCTTTTACTATTGGGATGAAGACGCGGTGGAAGTGCGCTTGGTGACCTCCTGGGATACCACGGATGAGGACGTTGCAGAGCTGTCGGACTTGCTGAGAAACATCTTCCCGTCCGCTTGAAATTGAGATAATAGAAATCATATTATACCATTATAAAATATACTAACATCATGAAAAACATTAGAATCAGAATCATTGTAGCAACAGTAGCTTTAATGCTCTCCGTACCTTTCGGAGTTCAATCGCAATGGAAGTACCTCCCCGAGAAAGAGGCCATACCCCCTCATCCGCGCCTCTTGCTGAAGGCAGGCGAAGAGCAGGCCCTGAAGAATAATATTGCCGCCGATCCGACATGGGCGGCAGTGCATCAAGCAATAATCAATGAGGCCAACAAGATGGCAGGCCTGCCGGAGCTAAAGAGGGAGCAAATCGGTCGTCGACTGCTGTCCGTTTCCCGCGAAGCCATACGGCGAATATTCTACCTCTCTTACGCCTACCGAATGACAGGCCAGGAGGAGTACGTCCGTAAGGCCGAGCGGGAAATGCTGGCCATAGCTGCCTTCTCGGATTGGAATCCTTCGCACTTCCTTGACGTAGCCGAGATGACCATGGCCATGTCCATAGGTTACGACTGGCTCTATGCGAAGCTACCTTTAGCCACTCAGCAGCGGGTGGCCTTCGCTATATTCACAAAGGGTATAGATCCGTCGATGAACAGCAAGAATGCATGGTACAAAACGGCTACTCACAACTGGAATCAGGTATGTAATGCCGGGATTGCCTTCGGCGCGATCGCATTGATGGATCAGATGCCCGAACTCAGCAACAGCATCATCGACGCGGCCCTTGAGAGCATCCAACTCCCCATGAAAGACTATGAACCCGACGGAGCCTACCCCGAAGGTTTCGGCTATTGGGATTACGGCACCAGCTTTAACGTCATGTTCCTAAGCGCCATCGAAAAACTGTACGGAACCGACTTTATTCTCGACAAGAATCCTTCGTTCCTCAAGACGGGCGAGTACAGGCTGAACATGGCCGGGCCGGGATACAAGTCGTTTAATTATAGCGACAATGGTCTGAACGGGAGCTTGAACGCGGCCATGTTCTGGTTCGCTTCGAAAACTAAGAATCCAAGCCTGCTATGGACTGAGAAGCATTACTTGAGCAGAGAAATACGCGCGGGTGACAGGATATTGCCTGCGATACTTCTGTGGGGAAGTCAAATCAGGATCGGCGAGGTTCAAGCGCCCAAGAATGTGGTATGGACAGGCGCGGGCGTAACTCCGGTAGCCTTGATGCGAACGTCGTGGACGCAACCCGGAGCCATTTACGTTGGATTCAAGGGCGGCACGGCATCGAGCAACCATGCTCATATCGACGCCGGATCATTCGTTATGGATGCCGACGGCGTTCGATGGGCATCCGACTTCGGCGCGCAAGACTATAACTCGCTTGAGAGTAAAGGGGTGGATTTGTGGAACAGGGCGCAAACGTCTGATCGCTGGCGAGTGTTCCGCTACAATAATATGGCTCATAATACTCTTACCGTAAATAACTCACTGCATGCGGTAGAAGGATTCGCTCCGCTGCTATCAAGCTCCGAACAGAGCGGCTTTATAAATGCCATAGTTGAGATGAGCCCCGTGTTCGGTAACCAACTTGCAGCCGCACGCCGAGGCATTGCTATCCTCGACGGGCAATACGTAGCCGTGAAGGATGAAATCAAGACGCTGAGCGGACAAGAAACAGTAGTCCGTTGGACAATGTTGACTACGGCGACGGCTAAAATCAGCGGCAAGAATAGCTTCGAGCTCCGGCATGAGGGCAAGCGGCTGAGGCTCGAGGTCGTCGAGCCGGCGAAAGTGTCCCTCAAAACCTGGTCGACCGTATCGCCGAACGACTTCGATGCCGCGAATCCGGGCACGAGCTTGATTGGCTTTGAGGTAACCCTCCCTCCGTCGACGGAGGCATCTATCCTTGTGAAACTTATTCCGCAGAGCGCTAAGCGGACGTCGGGCAGCCTTCCTCCGCTCTCGCAGTGGCCTAAATGATATTATCTATGAAGAAGAAGACATTAGTTGCCGTCATATCGGCCGTAATGATGAGCCTCGGCCTGATGGTTTCGGCTCAGGGGAAGGGAACGAATCCCGACATCGAGCTCCTGCGCAAGAAGTTTGCCGCAGAGCTATTGCAGGCGCCGGTCAATGAGGCTCAGGTGAGGGCAATGATGAGCGATATCCGTCCGGACGGAACCTGGCCGGGGATTGATTACGCCGACACTGCTCGCACTGCCTTCCGGCATACCATCCATCTGGCTAACATGATTCAGATGAGCCGGGCATACAAGCAAAAGGGATCGCCCCTTGCATCCAATAAGGATCTGAAGAAGGCTATCTACCTTGCCCTCGACCACTGGCTCCGTCACAACTACATCTGCGAGAACTGGTGGAACAACGAGATAGGTACGCCAAACGATCTGACCTCTATATTATATATAATGGATAGGGATTTGACCCGCGAGCAGATTGCGAAGGCTTCGGCCATAACCGCTCGAGCTCACATCGACGCATGGGGAGCCCGTCAGAGCGGCGACAGGATAAAGATTGCGGGGATTCAGGCCAAGAACGCTGTGTTCAGCCGCAATGTGCCCGTATTCGAGATGCTGATGAAAGTTATTGAGAGCGAGATACGCATTGTGCCCTTCGTTCAGCGCGGACTGATGAGCGATATGAGCTTCCATCATCGAGATGACAAGGTGAACAACACGCTGTCGTACGGACTTGGTTACGCCGAGGCCTTCGTGGAGTGGGCGGATAAGGTATCCGATACCAGATACAAGTTTGCGGAGGCTCCTGTGAAGCTACTGATTGATTACTATTTGGACGGGATATGCAAGATGATGGCGTTCGGCAAGATTAATGATCCGGGAACGGCCAACCGCGACATATCGCGTTCGCGCGGAGGCGGAGGATCCAGCTCCGTAATGCCTCGACGCCTGATGAAGATATCCGACTACCGCAAGGAGGAGCTCCAGCAAGTGGCGGATGCTCGGGAGGGAAAATCGTCGGCGGCAAAGGCGTTTGCGACCTTCTTCTGGCAATCGGAGCACTTTGCCGTTCAGCGTCCGAACTGGTATACCTCCGTCCGCATGTTCTCGTCCCGAAATGCGAATATGGAAGAGCCGTACAACGGCGAGGGACTCAAGAATCATCACCGCGGAGACGGAACCAACTACCTATCGCTATCGGGCAAGGAATATTATAGCATAAGCCCCGTGTACGACTGGCAAAAGATTCCGGGCACAACCATTGTGCAGAAGGCTTCGCTTCCGCCGGAGAATCAGATACAGAAGTATGGAATGTTCGACTATGTTGGCGCGGCAACCGATGGCAAGTACGGAGCTGTTGGCTTTGATTTCATCAGTCCGCATGATCCCTTGAGAGCGCGTAAGTCATGGTTCTTCTTTGACGATGAGTATGCTTGTTTGGGGGCGGCCATAAGCGCTCAAACGGCTCTGAATACGGTTACGACGGTGGATCAGCGAGGGAGCGAGGGAGCTGTGTCGATCGGTACCGAATCGGCTTTGCATGTAATCAAGGCCGGCGAGCAGAGGCTGTCGGAAGCCGGATGGGCGCATCACGGCAATGTGGGATACATCTTCCCCGATGCCTCCAATGTTGTGGTATCGAATCAGACGCAAACGGGTAGCTGGTTCGACATTAATCGTCAGACGAGTACGTCGAAGGAGCAAATCTCGGCTGATGTATTCAAGCTGTGGATAGATCACGGTTCGCGCGTTCGCAACGGTAGCTATGCCTACATCGTTATGCCAGCGTCGACGGCAGAGGAGACGAAGCTGGCCGCATCCTCGCCCAAGCTCGAGATACTGAGCAATACGGCGGCTCTGCAGGCGGTTTATCACAAGGAGCTGAGGATGCTTCAGGCCGTGTTTTATAAGCATGGAGAGATCAATGTGCCGGGGATGAATATCGTTGTTCACAATCCGGCTATAATCATGGCGCGCATGACCAACGATGCTATATACCTCAGCTTTTCCGACCCGACTCGGAATCAAGACCGCATAGTGATCGACCTGAACGGACAGTCGCTTACGGCCCCGCTGCCCGTCGGAGAATTTGCCGGTCAAAGCCTTTCTCTTCAGATCAATAAATGAGAATAATTTCATCATATAAATTCAAATGAAAACATCAGTAACAATCATTGCATTTGCTCTCCTTTTAGCCTCATGTTCATCCACCGAAACTATGAGTAAGCTCATCGACGACAGGCTTTCGCGCAGCATCGAACAGTATGAACTCATGGCCGCATCGCTCATGGATCAGCCCGATCGGCTTCCGCGCGACATCACTCCCGACGGAAAGCTTCGCACTACGGGGCCTTCGGATTGGGTGAGCGGCTTCCTGCCAGGCTCGTTGTGGTATCTCTACGAGTATAGCGAGCGCCCCGAGCTGTTGGACTATGCCGTCGACTACACTATGCGCTTGATCGATCAGCGGTATAATCGCGGCACGCACGACCTGGGCTTCATGCTCTACTGCAGCTTTGGCAACGGCCTGCGGATATCTTCCGACACTATCTTCCGAAGCATATTGCTAACGGGAGCCGAATCGCTGGCAAGCAGGTATAATCCCCTCATCGGATGCATTAAATCCTGGGATCATAATGGAGATAAGTGGCAGTTTCCGGTCATCATAGATAATATGATGAACCTGGAGTTCCTAATGTGGGCGGCCCGCGAATCGGGCGACAATCGCTATCGCGACATCTGCCTATCGCACTCTGACAAAACCATACAGAATCACTTCCGCCCCGACTTCAGCTCCTATCACGTCATATCGTATGATACCATCACGGGGCAGGTGGAGAAGAAGAACACTCACCAGGGATACGCCGACGAATCGGCCTGGGCTCGCGGACAGTCGTGGGGCCTATACGGGTACGTGGTGATGTACCGCGAAACGCACGACGAGCGCTACTTAGCCCAAGCCCGCAACATCGCATCATTCCTCATCTCTCACCCCAATCTCCCTGCGGATAAGATACCTTACTGGGATTACAACGCTCCCGATATTCCGGAGGCCAAGCGCGATGCATCCGCCGGCGCCATCATGGCATCAGCGCTGATAGAGCTCAGCGAATACGTCGACCCGCCAACGGCGAAGGGCTACCTTGAAGTGGCCGAGCAGCAGATCCGAACCCTCTCCTCGCCCGAATACTTCGCCGAGAAAGGTACGAACGGCAACTTCATACTGAAGCATTCGGTTGGCCACCTGCCAGGCAATTCGCAGATCGACGTGCCGCTAACATACGCTGATTACTACTACATTGAGGCGCTGCTTCGATTCAAGAAGACGCTCAAATGACAGGCTCCGCCACGAACGCCCATTTGGCTGACCCTCGAACGCCCGTTTGGCTGACCCTCGAACGCCCGTTTGGCTGACCCTCGACAGCGCTGTTGGCTGACCCTCGACAGCGCTGTTGGCTGACCCTCGACAGCGCTGTTGGCTGACCCTCGACAGCGCTGTTGGCTGACCCTCGACAGTTCAGTTGGCGATCCCCCAAACGGTCGTGTGGCGATCCCCCAAACGGTCGTGT